>NZ_JBPETA010000018.1:0-28819 GCF_051710365.1 Symbiopectobacterium sp.
TTCAGTATTGGTGACAGACCACCACAAGTATCCAACCTCAATTCTGTTCACAAGACCATCGTTGATGTTCTCGGCGAGCGATACCGTCGAATTTATTCTTAAAGTAGGTGCGGAATGACGGATTAATGCCAGATGCCCCAGCGTACTGCCAACGCCATTTTCAATCGATTTACCAATTGCCTCAAGTGGTAATCCTTCACACACGCCAACAAACATCGCTGCGAGCAGCAGTGCCAACATCCCGTTAATTTTAAATTTCATATTTAAAATTAACGGCAAAACGACGCCCAGAGCCACCCATATAATGGGCAGCGCCTCAATAATGAAATTCATATTTTCCCCGTCAACATTAAATAAAAAACAAAATTAGTCAGACATTTCTTTTCTACATACATGACCACAACAAAATATGTCATACCAATTAAGCGCCAGTAATGCGCCAAAAACTGTGATGAATATTAAAAATTTTTTTATGGGGGAAAATGACCATCGTCATTTAGTGATTTGAATCACATAAATAAATGTAACGTATACGATAAACATGCGAGTAATGATAAATATATTATACTAGTAATACGAAGATGGGGACCAAAAGGCGGGAAGTGGCACGGCAGCACGCCCTAACGCGCGCCACCGTTACAGATCTATAACTATGACTCAGGCTTGTCCGTTTTCTCTTCCGGCACAGGCGATGAGGTATTCTCGTCATCTTCCTTCACCGGCGTGTTGGAGGTGAGCAGATAGGGTGACTGCTGCCAGCGGCTGCGGCGGTGCTGTAACAGCGTGCGGGCCAGAATAATGCCGATCGCTAACGCCAGCAGGATCATCAGGCGCAAGATATTGGTGGTGTTATCGACCTGCTTGGCTTCGGTCGCCAACACGTGGGTATCGAGCGTCATGCGCAGAAACCCGATCGGGCCATCCTTGCCGTTGATGGGCTGCACAATCTGGTGGTTGAAATAGCTCCCCACCCGTTTGCCATCCAGCGCCAGACGGTCGCGCACCACAACCTCTTCCCCGGTGCGGGCAATCAATGAACCGTCCTGCTGATAGAGTGCCGCGTCGAGAATGCGGCTATTTTGCGTTAACTGCGCCAGCATCGTGCTGATTTTCTGGCTGTTATCATCGTTGCTTTCCATCAGCGGCGTCAGGCTGAACGCAACCTGCCGCGCCAGGCAGATCAGTACAATAGCGGTGCGGTGTAAGCGGAATTTTAACCGGGTGTGGACCATGAGAATCCCTGAGCTATTTGCATACTTTCATGTTGCCAGAAGCGATAGCGATAGGATAGCTTGTTGCCCTGTTTTCTGAGTGATGTTCTGTTATGTTTACCCGCGTCAGTACGCGCTATTTTTGCCAGAAGAGGATGCCCCATGCCGAATAGTCAGACCTACCGCGATCTCCCTAACGAGATTAACTGTTGGCCGGGACTGCCGTTATCACTCAGCGGTGATGAAGTGATGCCGCTCGACTATCGCGCGGGAGACACCGGCTGGCTGCTGTACGGCGACGTACTGGATAAAAACTTGCTTTCGCGTTACCAGCGCAAACTCGGTGCAGCAATGGTGATCGTCAGCGCCTGGAACGTGGAAGATTATCAGGTGGTGCGTTTGGCCGGTTCGCTCACGCCGCGCGCCACCAAACTGGCTCATGAACTGGGGATGGATGTGGCACCGATGTGCAACACCCCGACGCTGCGTGCGCCCGGTTTACTGGTGATGGACATGGATTCCACCGCCATTCAGATTGAGTGTATTGATGAAATCACCAAACTGGCCAGCACCGGAGAGAAGGTGGCGGCGATCACCGAACGGGCGATGCGCGGTGAGCTGGATTTCTCCGCCAGTCTGCGCGAGCGCGTGGGCACCCTGAAGGGGGCCGATGCCGATATCCTGCAAAAAGTGCGTAAAAATCTGCCGCTGATGCCGGGGCTGACCTACGTGGTTGAGCAGTTGCAGGCCGCAGGCTGGCACGTTGCTATCGCCTCCGGCGGCTTTACCTATTTCGCCGATCACCTGAAAGAGAAACTCGGCCTGGTGGCGGCAGTGACTAACGAAATGGGCCTGCGCGACGGTAAGTTGACCGGCGAAGTGATAGGCCCGATTGTCGATGCCAAATATAAAGCCAAAACCCTGCGCCAACTGGCGGAACAGCTGGAGATCCCCGAAGAGCAGACCATTGCCATCGGTGACGGGGCCAACGATCTGGTGATGATCAAGGCATCCGGGCTAGGCATCGCCTATCATGCCAAACCCAAAGTGAATGAGCAGGCCCCCGTCAGCATCCGTCACGCCGATTTAACCGGCGTCATGTGCGTACTGAGCGGCAGCCTGCGGCACGAAAAACGCTAATAGCAGTGAGGTGAACCGTGGCAAAAGCCGTTAAACGCGCCTTCGTTTGCAACGAATGTGGTGCCGATTACCCGCGCTGGCAGGGCCAATGCAGCGCCTGTAACGCCTGGAACACCATTACCGAAGTGCGGCTGGCCGCCGCCGCGACGTCTCGCACCGATCGCCGTACCGGCTATGCGGGCGACCATGAAGGCATCAGCCACGTACAAAAACTCTCTGACATCAGCCTGGAAGCGCTACCGCGTTTTTCCACCGGCTTTAGCGAGTTCGATCGTGTGTTGGGCGGCGGCGTGGTGCCCGGCAGCGCCATTCTGATCGGGGGCAGCCCCGGCGCGGGAAAAAGTACCCTGCTCCTGCAAACCTTGTGCAAGCTCTCTGAACAGATGAAAACCCTGTACGTCACAGGTGAAGAGTCGCTACAGCAGGTGGCGATGCGTGCGCACCGCTTGGGCCTGCCCACCCAGCATCTCAACATGCTGTCCGAAACCAGCATCGAGCAAATCTGCCTGATTGCTGAACAGGAGCAGCCCAGGCTGATGGTGATCGACTCGATCCAGGTGATGCATCTGGCCGATATCCAATCCTCACCCGGCAGCGTGGCACAGGTGCGGGAAACCGCCGCCTATCTCACCCGCTTTGCCAAAACGCGCGGTGTCGCTATCGTGATGGTGGGCCACGTCACCAAAGATGGTTCATTGGCTGGTCCCAAGGTGCTGGAGCACTGCATTGACTGCTCCGTGCTGCTCGACGGTGATGCAGATTCCCGTTTTCGCACCCTGCGCAGCCACAAAAACCGTTTCGGTGCCGTCAACGAATTGGGGGTGTTCGCCATGACCGAGCAGGGATTACGCGAAGTCAGCAACCCCTCAGCCATTTTTCTCAGCCGGGGTGATGAAGTGATGTCCGGCAGCTCCGTTATGGTGGTGTGGGAAGGCACACGTCCGCTGCTGGTGGAGATTCAGGCATTGGTGGATCACTCGATGATGGCCAACCCTCGCCGCGTCGCCGTCGGTCTGGAACAGAACCGACTGGCGCTCCTGCTCGCCGTGTTACACCGCCACGGCGGACTGCAAATGGCTGATCAGGATGTGTTCGTGAACGTGGTTGGTGGCGTAAAAGTCACCGAAACCAGCGCCGATCTGGCACTGCTGCTATCGTTGGTCTCCAGCCTGCGCGACAGGCCGTTGCCGCAAGATCTGGTGGTGTTCGGCGAAGTGGGGCTATCCGGCGAGATAAGGCCTGTGCCCAGCGGTCAGGAACGTATTTCCGAAGCGGCCAAGCACGGCTTCAAGCGCGCCATCGTCCCCCATGCCAATGCGCCAAAACGCCCGCCCGCCAACATGCAGGTGTTTGGCGTGAAAAAGCTGACTGACGCGCTGGCGATCCTCGACGATCTTTAACGTCTAACCTGTGGGAACATGCGCGCAGGTTGAGGATGCTTGTGATATCTTGGTTTAGCATGCTAAACACACGTGCTAAACCAAGAGTGCCTGACAATGTCATCTTTTGATTACCTGAAACCCGCCATCCGCAAGAAAGGGTTTACCCTTCAGCAGGTTGCCGACGCAACCGGCATGACCAAGGGCTATCTCAGCCAATTGCTGAATGCCAAGATCAAAAACCCCAGCGCTCAAAAGCTGGAAGCGCTGCACCGCTTTCTGGAACTGGAATTTCCCCGCCACGACAAAACCATCGGGGTGGTGTTCGGCAAGTTTTATCCTCTTCATACCGGTCATATCTACCTGATCCAGCGCGCCTGTAGTCAGGTTGATGAATTGCATGTGATCCTGGGTTACGACGAATCACGCGACCGCCTGCTGTTTGAGCACAGCGCCATGTCGCAGCAACCCACCGTCAGCGATCGTCTGCGTTGGCTGCTACAAACTTTTAAATATCAGAAGAATATCCGCATTCACGCCTTTAACGAAGAAGGCATGGAGCCTTACCCGCACGGCTGGGATGTATGGAGTCGCGGTATCAAGGCCTTTATGCAAGAGAAGGCAATTGAACCCAACTTTGTCTATACCAGCGAAGCCAAAGATGCCCCGCAGTATCGGGAACAGTTAGGCATCGACGCGGTATTAGTTGACCCGGAACGCTCATTTATGAACATCAGCGGCGCACAGATCCGTCACGATCCGTTCCGCTATTGGGATTATATTCCCACCGAAGTGAGGCCCTTTTTCGTGCGTACCGTTGCCATTCTCGGCGGCGAATCCAGCGGTAAATCGACGCTGGTCAACAAGCTCGCCAATATCTTCAACACCACCAGCGCCTGGGAGTTTGGCCGGGATTATGTCTTTTCCCATCTGGGTGGCGACGAGATGGCGCTGCAATATTCTGACTACGATAAAATCGCGTTAGGGCAATCTCAATATATTGATTTTTCGGTAAAATACGCCAATAAAGTGGCCTTTATCGATACCGATTTCATCACCGCCCAAGCATTCTGCAAACAGTATGAAGGGCGCGAACACCCCTTTGTCCAGGCGTTGATTGACGAATACCGGTTTGATCTGGTGATCCTGCTGGAAAACAATACGCCGTGGGTCGCAGATGGTTTACGTAGCCTGGGTAGCAGTACCGCACGCAGCGCGTTCCAAACGCTGCTCAAAACCATGCTGGTGAAGAATAACGTCCCTTACGTACACGTGACCGAATCAGATTATGATTCGCGCTTCCTGCGCTGCGTGGAACTGGTACAGCAAATGCTGTCGCACCGTACGTCTGGCGGGCCGGATACGCCGACGCTGTAATCAACAACGAATTACCACTGCCAGCGGCGAGAGGGAGTCAGAATGGCGGGCAACGGGATGTCCCACGCTTCGTTCGGGATGGCATCGACCTGCTGGCAGTCATGGGCCAAGCCAATCGGGTATGGCCCTCGCTGTTGCCAGCGCTGTAAGGTCCGGTCATAAAACCCACCCCCCATGCCCAGACGTTGTCCCTGCGCATCGAACGCCACTAACGGCGTAAACAGTACATCAAGTTGGATTAGCGGCAGCACGCGGCGCACATCCAGACGCGGCTCAAAGATCTTCAGGCGATTCTTCACCAGCGGTGTCTGCGCGTCGTAGTGTAAAAACAGCAAATGTCCCGGCGAAAACGGGTGCAGTACCGGCAGATACACCGCCTTTCCCTGCTGCCACAGACGGGCAATCAACGGCTGGGTATCCAGCTCACCGTCAAACGACAAAAACAGCGCAATACGCTGTGCCTGCTGCACTTCAGGTTGTTCCAACGCACGTTCGGCAATCTGCTGGGCAAACCGGGTTTGTTGTTCCTGCGTGAGCGCTCGGCGCAACTGACGCACGCGATCGCGCATGGCCTGACGCTGTTGCTGTGGCGAAACGGGCATGAACGCAGAAGTCATAGGCAATAACAGGGAAAAGAAAGGAGAGAAGGGATCTCCGAGATGCCGCCGCAGGTGGTAACCCTTGAACCCTTGGTTCAAGGTGAACATACCGTCGCAACCTTAAGGCTTCTCGGACGAACCGAGCATGCTCACCGGCTGCGGAGCGTTACATTCTGTTGGTTTGAAATATCGGCTCAGGGGACTGACCCGCAGACAAACACCTCAGAGAAATTTTATTCTTTACTCGTGAATAACTCTATCACGCTTTATAGCGAAAAACATCGGGCAACTAACAAAAATCAATTTAAAAAACCAAAACGCGGGGCAAGGCGCTAGCCCCTTTCGACTCACTCGAAAGGCGTGCCCTGACGCTCGGTTATGCGCCCTTGCTCCAGCAATGCCTGCTCGATGGTCTGCTGCAACATGCGGATGCGCTGCTCCATATTTGCCGCATAATCACGCGTCTTCAAGCGCTCTTGCGCCAATTCATGGCACACGTTAAGTGCCGCGATAAACACCAATTGTTCCGTGTTGGTCACGCGTGTGCGCACTTTGAGATCCTGCAACCGCTGGTTAAGATCTTCCGCAGCCTGATTCAACGCTTCCTGTTGTTCCGGCGGACAATTGACTCTTAACGAACGGCCAAAGATTTGAATATCTACTGGTTGTGCAGACATGCCCCTTTCCTGCCTCATTTCGTTTTCTGCGCCGCAGAAAAAATTCATATCACGGACTGGCGACAGCCCCTTCACGCGGGCGCCACTATAATAACTCAACATAGAAGAAACAAGCCCTTTCTGGCATAGCAGCCGAGCTTGGTGGTAGCATAACACGATACCAACCCGCCAACGATGAACAAAGCACATGTCCATAGAAACCACGTATCCCGGCTATGAAACCCTAGACGCGCTCCTGACACAGCAACAAGTTGCACTGACGGCAGCGGAAATGCACGGGCTTATCAGCGGTATCCTGTGCGGGGGCAACACCGATGACAGTTGGAAAACGTTGTTACACGAGCTGACAAACGATGGTCTGGCGTTCTCTCACCTGGTTTCTCAACCGTTGCAAACGCTGTATCAGGTCACCAAAGAAGCGCTGGAAGAGAGTGAATTTGAATTCCAACTACTGCTACCGGATGACGATAACACGGCGGTAAGCGTGTTTGATCGTGCCGACGCGCTGGCAGGATGGGTCAATCACTTTCTGCTCGGGCTGGGCGTCGTTCAGCAGCGTCTGAACAAGGCGCAGGGCGAACTGAAAGAAGCCATCGACGATTTGCGCAATCGCTGGAAGAAATCATCGAATACGTCAGAGTTTCCGCCATTCTCTGCCACAGTGAATATACACGCCCGGTACAGACCGCACCGGAGAAGAAAAAACCAACGCTACATTAATCGCGCATCCAGCCTTACCCGCAGGGGTTCCCACGCAGGAGGGAATTACCGAATGCGCATCACACAGGAGCAGGTGATGATTCAACAAGACGCTTTTGGTCAGGAATATACTCGCCGCCGCCAGCAGTTGCTGGAAAAAATGGCTCCCGCCAGCGCGGCGATATTTTTTGCCGCACCGGAAGCCACGCGCAGCGCTGACAGTGAGTACCCTTATCGCCAGAACAGCGATTTCTGGTACTTCACCGGATTTAACGAGCCGGAAGCGGTGCTGTTACTGGTAAAAAGCGATGAGCACCATCACCACACCGTCCTATTCAACCGCGTGCGCGATGTCACGGCGGAAATCTGGTTCGGACGCCGTCTGGGACAGGAAGCGGCCCCTCCGCGCTTGAATGTCGATCGCGCCCTGCCCTTTAGCGACATCAATGCGCAGTTGCACCTGCTGCTCAACGGACTGGACGTGATTTACCACGCACAGGGGCTGTACGACTACGCGGACCGCCTGCTGTTCAACGCACTGGAGACGCTGCGAAACGGCACGCGTCAGGGGCTTATCGCACCGCCGACGCAGACCGACTGGCGCCCCTGGGTACACGAGATGCGCCTGTTTAAATCCCCGAAAGAGCTAGAGCTGATGCGTCGGGCCGGAGAGATCACCGCCAAGGCCCATACCCGCGCCATGACAAGCTGTGAACCCGGGATGTACGAATACCAGTTGGAAGGGGAAATTCATCATGAATTTACCCGCCACGGTGCGCGCTATCCTTCGTATAACACCATCGTCGGCAGCGGTGATAACGGCTGCATTCTGCACTACACCGAAAACGAACGGCAAATGCGCGAGGGCGATTTGGTGCTGATTGACGCGGGCTGCGAATATCAGGGCTATGCCGGTGATATCACGCGGACCTTCCCGGTAAGTGGAAAATTCAGCCCCCCGCAGCGCGCGATTTACGACATTGTGCTGTCTTCACAGCGCAAAGCGCTGGCGCTATTCAAACCCGGTGTCAGCATTCGTGAAGTGAATGAGCAGATGATTCGTATCATGGTCGAAGGGTTGGTTAAACTCGGCGTGCTGAAAGGTAGCGTCGATGAACTGATCGCCGAACAGGCACACCGCGCGTTCTACATGCACGGACTCAGCCATTGGCTGGGACTGGACGTGCACGATGTCGGCGATTACGGCGCGTCAGAACGCAGTCGTTCGCTGGAACCCGGCATGGTGCTCACCGTCGAACCGGGGCTCTATATCGCGCCAGACGCCAAAGTACCCCATGAGTATCGCGGCATCGGTATCCGCATCGAGGATGACATTCTGATCACTGACAGCGGTAACGAAGTATTGACAGCGGGCGTCGTAAAAGACGCCGACGATATTGAAGCGTTGATGGCACAGGCCCGTGCCGCACGCCAGGCAGCGAGATAATCGCGATGACGATCCTGATAGTCGGCGGAGGCATGGCGGGAGCAACGCTGGCGCTGGCCATTTCCGCCCTTTCCTGCGGCACCCTTCCCGTCGAGGTGATTGAAGCACACTCTCCACTGGACAGCGCGCATCCCGGCTTCGACGCCCGCGCTATCGCGCTGGCGGAAGGCACCGTGCAGCAGCTCAAGCGTATCGGCATCTGGCAAGCTATCGCCAGTGAAGCGGAACCCATCACCGCGGTGCACGTCAGCGATCGCGGCCACGCCGGTGTGGTCAACATGCAGGCCAGTGATTATCGTACCGCCGCATTGGGTTACGTGGTGGAGCTACATCAGGTTGGTCAAACCCTGTTTCGGTTACTCCACAATGCGCCGGGCGTGCGCGTGCACTGCCCACGCAAGGTAGTACACGTTGAACGCAGTGCCGAACAGGCCATCCTACAACTGGATGACGGCAGTACGCTGTGCGAGCAGCTCTTGGTGGCGGCAGACGGCTCCTCCTCCGCGCTGGCTCGGGCCTGCGGTATGCAATGGGAGACAGAGGAGTATCCGCAGTTTGCCGTTATTGCCAACATCCGCACCCAGTTGCCTCATGCGGGAAAAGCCTTTGAGCGCTTTACCCCGGACGGCCCGTTGGCACTGTTACCAATGCGCGGTGGACGCAGTTCGTTGGTATGGTGCCACCCGTTATCAAACCAGACGCAGGTGAGCGCCTGGAGCGAGGCCGAATGCCGCGCCGCGCTGCAACGCGCCTTTGGCTGGCGATTGGGCGCAATTACCCACATCGGCGAACGTCACACCTATCCGCTGCGACTGGTGACGGCGGCACGTCATATCGCGCATCGCGTGGCGCTGGTGGGCAATGCGGCACAAACCCTGCATCCGATTGCCGGACAGGGATTCAATCTCGGGCTGCGCGATGTGATGTCGCTGGCAGAAACCCTGACGCAAGCCGCGGCACACCAGGAAGACACCGGCAGCTATCGCGTGCTGAGCCGCTACGCTCAGCGCCGAGAACCCGATCAGCAGGCGACCATTGCGCTGACAGACGGTCTGGTACGCCTGTTTGCCAACAGTGTTACCCCGCTGGAAGTGGGTCGCAATCTGGGTTTGATGACCATGAATACCGTTGCGCCCGTGCGTGATACCTTTGCGCGCCGCACGTTGGGTTGGGTCGATCGTTAATGCAAGCAACAGGAAACAGGGCTTATGCAATCATTTGATGTGGTTATCGCGGGCGGCGGCATGGTCGGTCTGGCATTAGCCTGCGGGCTGCAACAGTCCGGGCTACGCATTGCCGTTCTGGAACAGCGTACGCCACCACAGACGGCCGCGGACGGGGCTTATGCGCTGCGCGTCTCCGCCATTAACGCGGCCAGCGAATGCCTGCTGCGTCATCTCGATGTCTGGCAAGCGATCGAAGCACAGCGCATCAGCCCCTATAACGCCATGTACGTGTGGGACAAAGACAGCTTTGGCAATATCCATTTCGAGGGCGAGGCCTATGGTTTTTCCCGCCTCGGCCACATTATCGAAAATGACGTCATTCAACGCGCCCTGTGGCAACGAGCCGAGAAAGCAAAAGACATTACCCTGATGGCACCGGCGGTATTGCAGCAGGTGGCCTGGGGCGAGAACGACGCATTTATCACGCTGGACGATGGCACTATGCTCACGGCGCGCCTGGTGGTCGGCGCAGACGGTGCGCACTCCTGGCTACGTCAGCAGGCCGATATTCCACTGACGTTCTGGGATTACGGTCATCACGCACTGGTGGCAACGGTACGGACCGAACGCCCGCACGACGGCGTGGCACGCCAGGTGTTCCACGGCGATGGCATTCTGGCGTTTCTGCCGTTAGCGGAGGCAAACCTGTGCTCGATTGTCTGGTCACTGCCACCGTTGCAGGCCGAATCCATACTGGCACTGCCCAAGGAGGCTTTCGATCAGCAATTGGCGATCGCCTTTGATACGCATCTTGGACGGTGCACCACCATCAGTGCCCGGCAAACACACCCGTTAACCGGACGCTATGCGCGCAGCTTTGCCGCGCATCGACTGGCGCTGGTGGGCGATGCCGCACACACCATCCACCCGCTGGCCGGACAGGGCGTCAACCTCGGGTTTATGGATGTCGCCACGCTGATCGCCGAAATCAAACGCTTACAGGGGCAAGGTAAGGATTTCGGGCAACACCTCTACCTGCGACGCTATGAACGCCAGCGCAAGCACAGTGCCGCGCTGATGTTGGCCAGCATGCAAGGGTTCAGGGAACTGTTTAACGGAGAGAACCCGGCGAAAAAATTGCTACGGGATATTGGCCTGACGCTGGCGAACCGCCTGCCGGGGGTGAAACCGGTGCTGGTGCGTCAGGCGATGGGATTAAATGACCTGCCGGAATGGCTGGCGCACACCGCTATGCCGCAGTAAGTAAAACGGTACGCCTCAATGGGCGTACCGTCAACTTCACTTCTTTTCGTGGCGCGTTGCTTTGTCCAGATAGCCCATCAGAAACGCCGACAGCACAAACGTCAGGTGGATAATCACATACCACATCAGCTTGTTATCCGGCGTGTTGCGCGCATCCATAAACACGCGCAGCAAATGGATGGAAGAGATGGCGACGATCGATGCCGCCACTTTATTCTTGAGTGAGCCGGAATCCATTTTGCCGAGCCAGCTCAGTTTCTCCCGATCCTCATCAATGTTCAGCGTCGAGACAAAGTTCTCATAGCCAGACAGCATCACCAACAGGCCGCCTACCAGCGTCATGTCAATCAGCGACAGCAGTACCAGGATCAGATCGGCCTCTGCCAATGCAAAGACGCTTGGCAGAATGTGAAACACTTCCTAGAAAAATTTGAGCATCAGCGCCAGTAACCCGAGCGACAGTCCCAGGTAGATCGGGGCCAGCAGCCAACGCGAGGTGTACATCAGGTTTTCAATAAAACGTTCCATAGTTCTTCTTTTTGCAGGTGAATAACCACCGTCGCGTAATGGCCACGCGACGGCAAAACGCACAGTTTACTGATCGACCACCGAACCATCTACATGAAGACGCGTTTTCAGCGGACGGCGACGGTAGGGATATTTTTCTGCCACATCATCCGCCAGTTCGATGCCAATACCCGGAGCCGTGGGGATCTCCATAAAACCGTCCACGCACTTGAAGGTGCTCTTGACCACATCGCGCTTCAATACGCCATTTTCCACGCCGGTAGCACCAAATTTCTCCGACAGCGCCGGTTGGTCGTCGCCGGGATACTCCAGCAGGGCAAAGTTGGGGATGCTCACCGCAATTTGCAAGCAGGCGGCCGTAGAGACCGGGCTGAGTGGGTTATGCGGCACCACCATCAGATCATACGCTTCGGCCAGCGCTGCGATTTTCTTCGCACCGGTAATGCCTCCGCACATGCACACGTCTGGCCGCACGTAGGAGACGGCATTGCGCTTGATCAACATGGCAAACTCTTGCAGGTTGTTCAGACGCTCGCCGGTGGCAATCGGCACGTTGATTTTGTCTGCGACCTGCGCCATCGAATCAAAGTTATCTGCCCCGATCGGATCTTCAATAAAGTAAGGCAGATAAGGCGCGATGCCCTGTGCAAACACAATCGCATCATGCGGTTTCAGACGGCGATGCACTTCGATACAGAGATCGACGTCATTCCCCACCGCTTCGCGATAAGCGCCAATGCGCTCGATGGCTTCGCCGATTTCTTTCGCATGGGTGATGAAATAGGGATCGCCGCGCGACTCATCCAGAAACGGCGTCAGATGCCCAATCGCGGTAACGCCTTGTGCCTTCATCTTTTTCAGGTTGGCGATGGTCTCTTCCGTGGTTTTGCCACCAGCATGGGCATAGACCCGCGCCTTATCGCGGCAGCGACCGCCCAGCAAGTTGTAGACGGGAGTGTCGTAGAATTTGCCCGCAATATCCCACAGCGCGATATCGATGGCGCTGATCGCCCCCATGATGGCCGCACCGCGAAAATGCCAGCAGCGGTACATGTACTGCCAGTGATGCTCAATACGCAGCGGATCTTGCCCGATCAGGTAGGTTTTTAGCGCTTCCACCGCCCCCATGGAGGCATCCAGAAACCCCCAGGTGCCTGATTCACCGATCCCGACAAGACCTTCGTCCGTGTGAATTTCGACAAACAGGTAGCGATTCGCCAGGATGGTTTTGACATCCGTAATTTTCACGTTGCTTTACTCCACTTTCAGCCCGAGAGGGACCCCAAACCCTTAGCATAACCCGAGCGTGCCGTGCTTCGTCAATGCTTAAACACCCTTCCACTTGAAACGCTATTTCATTCTTTCCTTTGGTTATTTTTGTGACGCCAGTGGCATTCACCTTTCGCATCTTGCCGTGTGACGTGCCGGTAGTGGCATGGAGCGGAAGGTCGCCCCCGCGTTCACTTTTTACACTTGCCCTATCGAACCATCCCCTGCGATGCGTTCATACACGTACTCCTACTCTGATTAGAATGAAAACAAGAGGGTTCTATGAATAGCGCAATTCTCCTCGGGCTTTTCTGGCATTTTGTCGGTGCCGCCAGCGCGGCCTGCTTCTATGCCCCGTTCAAAAAGGTCCGTCACTGGTCATGGGAAACCATGTGGTCATTGGGCGGTTTCCTCTCCTGGATTATTTTGCCCTGGAGCATCAGCGCCCTGCTGCTGCCCAATTTCTGGGGCTATTTCGGTTCATTCAGTTTTTCTACCCTGCTGCCGGTGTTTTTGTTCGGTGCCATGTGGGGCATCGGGAATATCAACTACGGGTTGACCATGCGCTACCTTGGCATGTCGCTCGGTATCGGTATCGCCATTGGTATTACCTTGATTATCGGCACCCTGATGACCCCGCTGTTGCAAGGCAAATTTATGCAACTGTTTGGCACCACTGGCGGGCAGCTAAGCCTGGTCGGCGTGGGGGTAGCGCTGATTGGCGTGGGCGTGGTGAGTTACGCCGGTTTGCTGAAGGAACGTGCGCTCGGCATTCGTGCACAAGAGTTCAATTTGAAGAAAGGGCTACTGCTGGCCGTAATGTGCGGCATTTTTTCTGCGGGCATGTCGTTCGCCATGGATGCGGCCAAACCGATGCATCAGGCAGCAGAGGCGCTTGGCCTGAACCCACTCTACGTGGCACTGCCAAGCTATGTGGTGATTATGGGCGGCGGTGCCATTGTCAACCTGGGTTTTTGTTTCCTGCGTTTAGCCATGAGCCCTACTATCTCGATTAAAGCCGATCTGTCACAGGCCAAAACGCTGCTGATCACCAATGCGCTGTTTTCCATTCTCGGCGGCGTGATGTGGTATTTGCAGTTCTTCTTCTACGCCTGGGGCCACGCCAATATTCCGGCCGATTACACCTACCTCAGTTGGATGCTGCACATGAGTTTCTACGTGCTGTGCGGCGGCATTGTCGGGCTGTTACAGAAAGAGTGGAATAACGTGGGGCACAAACCGGTTAGCGTGCTGGTGCTGGGCGGGCTGATCATTATTCTCGCGGCCAACATCGTGGTGATGGGCATGGCATCCTGATACCCTTTTACGGGCCGCTCTCGAATGCAAACACTGCCGGAGCGGCGTGTAACACCCTGCCAACATTGCACCATCTGTCGCAAAATACGCAATAATAATCATTAATAACAACAAGATAATGTTACATGGTCAATAATACTTACATAATCAAATATTATGCAACATCGGTGTTTTTCCTATAAAACAATTAGTTATGTAAATCCCGCTTTTATTTCACGTTATAAAATAAATTAAGGAATATTATACCATAAAATCATTTACTTACAGAGATATTGTCTATGGCGGTTAGAGCTATTTTTAGAAATAAACTGCGGTAAAATTCGTTATTCAAGGAGAAAGAGAAATGCAACTACGCACCACAAGGGATAAAATTCTGGTGGCATTGCTGGTGGGGATCATCGCCGGTGTGGTCTGCGCCCTGGCTAAATTTGGTTGGGAAATCCCCTTCCCGCCGCGTACGCCTCTGCGTGATCTGACCAACCCGCCGCAGCAACTGTTGCAGCAAATGGGCATGTCTTTCGATATGTCTCACCTGAGCTACCTGTACAACGGCAACCCTCGCCCGATCATGAGCTTTATCATGCACTTCGGCTTTTCAATCACTTTCGCGGTGATCTATTGCGTGGTGGCGGAAGTGTGGCCGAAGATTAAACTGTGGCAAGGTGCGCTGTATGGTCTGGTGTTGCACGTGGTGTTCCACGTCTTCCTGCTGCCGCTGATGGGCACCGTGCCTGCTCCGTGGGATCAGCCGTTCGCTGAACACTTCTCCGAAATTTTCGGCCACATGTTCTGCTTCTGGCTGGTGGAAATTGTGCGACGCGATCTGCGTAACCGTATTACCCACGCACCGGATGTGGACGAGGTTGCTCGCTGAGTTTAGCCGTTCATCCTGCCAGAAAACGCTGGCGATAGGCGCTGGGTGATATGCCCTGCGCCTGATGGAACACCACCGAGAAGTAGTTACTGTCGTCAAAACCGCACTGCGCCGCCACTTCACCAATGGTCTGCCTGTCGTAACGCAACAGCTCCATCGCCTTGCACAACCGCAGTTGGCGCAGGTATTGGGCCACGCTCATCCCGGTTTCCTGCTTAAAGCGCGCGCCCAACCCGCGCACGCTAAAGTCATGCTGCTGGCAGAACGCATCAAAACGGAATGGGCTGCCGATACTGGCTCTCAGCGCCAGCATCAGCAGATCCAACTGGTGCGCATCGGCCAGTTGTGGGCTATCGGGTAAATGGCGGTAACGCAGCGCCAGCAGCGCAATCTGCAACAGCAGCACTTCGCTGAGCTGCAACGACAGAGTGTCCGACTTCATGCACTCCTGTGCCAAATCATCCACCTTGTCGCGCAGCGTATCCATGCCCGCCGAGCCCAGGCACCAGTAGCGCTGAGATTGCGGCACGTCAGCCCCCGGCAGCAGGTTATGCCAGTCGGTGGGCAGCGTCAGCCGATCGCGAATAAACAGGATATTGTCCAGTTCCAGATCGTTTACCGACTCATAGCTGTGACGATCGTTGGCGCTGACGTAGAACAGATCGCCACGCGTAATGCGGTAGGGCACGTCGTTCCACAAGTGCAGACCGTTGCCGCGCCACACGATGACTAACTCGTCGAAATCATGATGATGCAGAGGAAAGTCAGGCTGAGGGTGACGCTCTGCCACCCGTACCGCTTGCTTATCGGTAAGGAAATAGTCTTCCGTTTGCAGCTTCAAACCGCGCGTCATGGTCACACTCACCTCACCCGCACTGGCGTTGTGTTATTCCGCAGCACTCCCCGTATGCTGACGTACGGATTTGGGCGCCACAGAGAACGCCTTGCGAAACTGCGTGGAAAAGTGATTACTGTCGCTGAAACCGCACGCATGCGCAATGGTCGTAATCGATTCATCGCTCTGCTGCAAGCGGCGGCGCGCTTCCAGCAAGAGTAAACGGTTAAGATAGCGCTGTGGCGTCATGCCGGTATTCTGCTTTAACTGGCGGTGCAGGGTACGCAGCGGCAGCGCAAAGTGATCGGACAATTCCCCCCAATTCACCTCTTCACAGTAATTGTTTTGCAACCAGCCGAGCAGCGCCTGCACCCCGTGTCGATCGCCATCCAGGCTCTGGGTCTGGAAACATTTTTGCCGTAATAGCACCAGAATTTGCAAAAACACGCTTTCGCTGGCGGCGATATCTTCTGGTGTATCGCGCTGGGCCAACAGCGCCAGGCGCTCCAGCAGTCCTTTCAGTTGCTGCATGGTCGGCGCATTGACCTGCCACTGACCTTGCCACTCACCGTTGGGCCCGTAGGGCAGGAAGGGAGCGATATCAGACAGGAAACGAAAGCCGCGCGGCGAGCGGTAGAGCACATTGGTCAGGAACAGGCCGTCAACGTCTTCGAACAGGTGGCGATCGTTATCACGAATAAAAAACACCGCACCGCTGCATAACGCAAACGGCTGGTCGTTGAAAACATGCACGCCCGCCCCCTGCTCCACCAGCACGATTTCCCAGAAATCGTGATAATGCTCAGGAAACGCCTGTTGCGGCGCACGCGGCTCCACGGCAACGGTCACCGAGCGAGAAACGAAAAACTCATCACCTTGTAGCAACGTCATTTCAAGCCCCCTGTGTTTCTGCTTTGCAACAATGCAAACATCGATAGAAAACAGCCTACCCACCCCGGTGAGATTTCACCTTCAAATCCCGACGTTTCGTTTTCAGGGTGACGTCATTTTTCAAAGATTTCACCGCCAATTCACGGAAGTGTGGGTAGGATCACAGGAGCAACAGGCACGGGATAACGCGCACTGATATCAACGAAGTGTGACGCCTTTCACGGCCAGCTTTGCCATTTTGCCAACCAGCTCTGTCCCATGGCATTCACTGGAAGGCGACGCGCTTACCGGCTCTTTACACTGCGCAACATGAATTAGTGAAAGAGGAACGGCAATGGCGGTGAAGAATATCGTCGCAGTGGATTTAGGCGCCTCCAGTGGCCGGGTCATGCTGGCAACATGGCAAGTCAAGAACAGGCAACTGGCGCTCAAAGAGATCCATCGGTTTACCAACCGTCTGGTAGAACAGGACGGGCACCATCTGTGGGATCTGGATGCGCTGGAACAGGAAATCCTCACCGGCTTGCACCGCATCACCGACAGCGGCATTCTTCCGGACAGCATCGGCATCGATAGCTGGGGCGTGGATTATGTGCTGCTGGATGCCGCCGGCGAGCGCGTCGATCTGCCCTATGCCTACCGCGATCACCGCACCGATGGCGTGATGGCGCAAGCCATTGCAGAGCTGGGTGCCGAGCATATCTATCATCTGACGGGCATTCAGTTTCTGCCGTTCAATACCCTGTATCAGTTGAAAGCCTGGCGCAGCGCCAACCCCGGCAACATCGACAGCATTGCCCATTTTCTGATGATCCCGGACTATCTCCACTACCGCCTCACCGGTAGCCTCGGCTGCGAATACACCAACGCCAGCACCACTCAGCTACTCAATTTGCACACCAAAAACTGGGATGCGTCGCTGCTGGCATGGCTCGATCTGCCTGCGAGGTGGTTCAGTACCCCTGCACAACCCGGAAAAACGCTCGGTGCCTGGACCTCCCCGGCAGGTGATGCCATACCGGTGATTACCGTCGCCACACATGACACTGGCAGCGCTGTAGTGGCCGCACCGTTGACTGAAGGCGACAGCGCCTACCTGAGCTCTGGCACCTGGTCACTGATGGGCATTGAAAGCGATGTACCCTACCACGATACGCGCGCACTGGCGGCGAATGTCACCAACGAAGGTGGCATCAACGGCACCTACCGCGTCCTGAAAAACATCATGGGCATGTGGTTACTGCAACGCGTGGCGCTGGAGATGAACATTGCCGATTTGCCCGCATTGATTCGCGATGCCAGCGCATTGCCAGCGTTCACGCGTTTAATTAACCCGAACGACGATCGTTTTATCAATCCGCCGTCGATGTGTGAGGCCATTCGCGCTTTCTGCCGCGAGCACCAGCAGAGTGAGCCCGTTACCCAGGCCGAGTTCGCCCGTTGCATCTTTGACAGCCTGGCGCTGCTGTACCGCCGCGTCCTGCTGGAGTTGGGAGAGTTGCATGGCACACTGCTACGCCAGTTGCACATTGTGGGCGGCGGGTGTCAGAACGCATTTCTCAACCAACTCTGCGCTGATGTTTGCCAGATACCGGTATTGGCAGGCCCGGTGGAAGCTTCGACGCTCGGTAATATCGGCTGTCAGTTGATGGCGCTTGACGCCATCCCCAATCTCACTGCTTTTCGTCAGCAACTGGCGGAGAGCTTTCCATTACAACGTTATATCCCCCGTTCTATTGACGATTTTGCCGGACACTGGCGCCGTTTTGAGGCGCTGTGCCACGCCAGTGAGGAGCTTACCGTATGAATACCGCCATTGAATCGGCCTGGCAGTTGGCCAAGGCGCGCTATGCCGCGCTCAACGTTGATGTCGAGGCTGCCCTGAAGCAACTGGATAACATCCCCGTCTCCATGCATTGCTGGCAAGGGGACGATGTGGTGGGCTTCGAGCAGTCCGCAGGCGCACTCACTGGCGGTATTGCCGCGACCGGCAACCATCCGGGCAAAGCGCGCACCGCCGATGAACTGCGCGCCGACCTTGAGCAGGCTTTCCGCCTGATTCCGGGGCCCAAGCGTCTGAATCTGCATGCGATTTACCTGGAATCCGATGAACCTGTCGCACGTAACGCCATCGAACCGAAACACTTTAGCCGCTGGGTGGCCTGGGCCAAAGAACAGCATTTGGGGTTGGACTTTAACCCCACCTGTTTCTCGCACCCGCTCAGCAGCGACGGCTTCACCCTCTCCCACCCGGATGAGAACGTGCGCCGTTTCTGGATTGAACACTGTCAGGCCAGTCGCCGCATTTCGGCCTATTTTGGCCGCGAGTTGGGCACGCCTTCCGTGATGAACATCTGGGTGCCGGACGGCATGAAAGATCTCACCATCGATCGTCTGGCATTTCGCCAGCGCCTGTTAAACGCGTTGGATGAAGTGATTGCCGAGCCGCTGGATGCGCAGCACCACATAGACGCGGTTGAAAGCAAGCTGTTCGGCATCGGCGCAGAGAGCTTCACCGTGGGCTCCAATGAATTCTATCTTGGCTACGCCACCAGTCGCGGCACCGCGCTGTGCCTTGATGCCGGCCACTTTCACACAACGGAAGTGATCTCCGACAAGATCTCCAGCGCCATGTTGTACGTACCGCGCCTGTTACTGCACGTTAGCCGCCCGGTACGCTGGGACAGCGACCACGTGGTACTGCTGGACGACGAAACGCAAGCCATCGCCCATGAGATCGTGCGCCACAATCTGTTCGATCGCGTTCATATCGGCCTCGATTTCTTTGATGCCTCCATCAACCGCGTTGCTGCCTGGGTCATCGGCACGCGCAACATGAAAAAAGCGCTGCTGCGCGCCCTGCTGGAACCCACCGAGCAACTGCGCCAGTTGGAACAGGAAGGCGACTACACCGCGCATCTTGCACTGTTGGAAGAGCAGAAATCGCTGCCGTGGCAAGCCGTGTGGGAACACTACTGCCAGCGCCACGATGTGACACCGGGCAGCGAATGGCTGCAACAGATACGCCATTATGAACAAACCATTCTTCGTCAACGTCAAGGGTAAGTGATTATGCAAGCAATTCTGTCTTCCTGGTTTGTACAAGGCATGATTAAAGCCACTAGCGATATGTGGCTCAAAGGCTGGGACGAACGCAATGGCGGCAACGTCAGCCTGCGCCTCGATGCCAAAGACGTCACGCCCTACGAGAGCGATTTCACTCCAACGCCACGCCACGAAGCGCTGTCACTGGCGATGCCGGAGCTGGCAGGCTGCTGGTTTATCGTGACCGGTTCGGGCAAGTTCTTCCGCAACGTACAGTTAGATCCGGCGGATACGCTGGTGTTATTGCAGGTGGATGACGATGGCAAAGGCTACCGTATTTTCTGGGGCTTGACCGGCAGCGGTTTGCCTACCTTTGAGCTGGCGGCACACTTCCAGTCGCACATCGTGCGCATGGCGGCCAGCCAGGGACGCGATTATTACGTCGCGGCATCATCACCTCAGGCGTTATCGTCTACTGATAATGCGAGACATCCGTGGCGCACACCCGCAGCCGATGACCATCCGGGTCCTGCGCCACAAAGGTGTAGCCGAACTCCAGACGCGTTGGTTCAGCCACGATGGTGACGCCTTGTGCCACCCACGCGTGGTAAAGCACATCCACATCGCTGTCCGCTGCCTGACTCACGCACAGTTCGATGCCGCCCACCTGCGGCTGCGGCGGTGAGAATATGCCTTGGCGCGCCTGTAAACCGAGTGAGAATTCAGGCTGTAGCGCAAACAGGGTGAAATCGGGGAAGGTTTCCAACGGCGGCGCGCCAAGCAAGGTTTGATAAAAACGGGCGCTGACATCAACATCCTGTACATACAGGATCAGGCTGCTTGGGGAAAAAGTCATCACGTACTCCTTGTCACAATGAAGGGCCTGCGCAAGCGGCATCAGGCCTGTGAGCACGTTATCGGTATCGTGTGTCAGTTTCTGTCAGTAGGCTTTGGGTCCGGCGGAGTTTCCGTGTCAAACACGCTTTTTCGCCAGGCTTGCAGCAATTGCTCACGACGTTTGGGAAAACGATCGGGCAAACGCATCAGCGTCGCAATGCGATCGGTACGAAAATGACGGAAATCCTGCCGCAGTTCGCACCAGGCCGCCAGCAGTTGCGTTTGATCGAAGTACCCCAATGCTAATGGCCATAGCGTGCGCGTTGAGTGCTGGTTTTTAAGATCACAATAGACAATGTCTATCCGCTGCTCCTGGCGAATCGCCAACCGCAGTTGGTACATCACGTCGTCGTCACTTTTATGCGCTTCGCTCGGGCCAACGCGCAGCCCAGAGTGTTCCATCACATAGTGCAACGGCTGCGGAAGTACCGCGCCAATCTTTCCCAGCGCCGATTGCGCGGCGGCCGCGAGGTGGCTGTCACCGCGTTCATTCACCCAACGGGCTCCCAGCGCAAGGGCCTCCAACTCTTCAGGGGAGAACATCAGCGGCGGCAGCATATAACCCGGGACGCAGCAGATAGCCCACTCCCGCTTCACCCTCGATGCTGGCCCCTTGTGCTTGCAGGGTGCGAATATCGCGATAAAGCGTGCGCAGGCTGACACCAAGCTGCTCGGCTAACTGCTCTCCCCTCACCGGGAAGCGGTGCTGGCGTAATAGCTGTAATAACGCGAGTAAGCGCTGCGCACGCGACATAACACACTCTCTGTATAACATTATCGTTTAGCGCCATGATGCGCTGCTTTACCCCATCATGACATTTCTGATGACATAAGTGGGAAAATAGGTGCGGAATGACGGTTTGTATGGTTATTTCGGCATTGTTTGGCGCGCGTTTGCTGGCGCTTACCCAAGATCCGTCGCGAGAAGTTTTTTCATGTAACGTAACTAGTTAGCGCCAGGCTAATGATGTCTGTGATGGTTATCACTAATTCTTATGTTCTTTCGGAATTTTTACCTGACATTAACGTTTTTAACAAGCGTTGTTGCTCATTGATTCATCATTTGACATAAGATGTTTCATGTTTTTTTATGGTGATAATTTCTGTTTTAACAAAAATTTAAAGATTATTATCTGGTAGTTTGATTGAATTTTGTGATTTTATTTAATTTTTTTTATGATTTTTCAGATTGTATGCTATTGTTGAAGATGTGGCGATTTTGTAAATCCACACCCATTATATTGACGTTAGGGTGATCTGTTGCCACATTGACGGGGTTGGAAGAGGGGACAACGGATTGTCAGGCTGATGCCGGGTTCGCAAATCTATCCGCAGGCCACTCTCATATACTGCCTCGTCTCCCTCCTTATTAAGTGAATTGTAGCCTTCGGGCAAAAAAGTACAGACCACAGCCACCACATGACGTGCTGCGTCGATGCTGATGAGAACGGCCTCTTGTCGGCGGCGAGTAAAAATATCCTGGTCTGACTTTCATCAACACACAACATCCACAATGGAGTACACGTAATGGAAAAATCCTTGGCAAAATCAAGGGTGCTCAAAATCGGACTCGGCTTGCTGGCCATGTCTGTGGCAGCCGGTCTCCAGGCAAAAACCCTGGTCTATTGCTCCGAAGGTTCTCCTGAAGGTTTTAACCCGCAACTGTTTACGTCCGGCACCACCTTTGATGCCAGCTCAATTCCTATTTATAACCGTCTGGTTGAATTCAAAAGCGGTACTACCGAAATTGAGCCGGGCCTGGCAGAAAAATGGGACATCAGCGAAGATGGCAAAACCTATACTTTCCATCTGCGTAAAGGCGTGAAGTGGCAAGACGGCAAAGAGTTTAAGCCGACGCGTGAATTCAATGCGGATGACGTGCTGTTCTCCTTCCTGCGTCAGCAAGATCCGAACCATCCGTATCATAAAGTGTCTGGCGGCAGCTACGAATACTATCAAGGCATGGGCATGCCGGAACTGATCAGCAAAATCGAAAAAGTGGACGACTATACCGTTCGTTTCGTGCTGACCCGCCCGGAAGCGCCGTTCCTGGCCGACCTGGCGATGGACTTTGCGTCGATTATGTCCGCAGAGTACGGTGCCAACATGCTTAAAGCCGGCACCCCGGAGAAGATCGACCTGAACCCGATCGGTACCGGTCCGTTCCAGTTGCAACAGTACCAGAAAGACTCCCGTATTCTCTACAAAGCGTTTGATGGCTTCTGGGGCAAGAAACCGGGCATCGATCGCCTGGTATTCTCCATCACGCCGGATGCGTCCGTGCGTTATGCCAAGCTGCAAAAAGATGAGTGCCAGATCATGCCGTATCCTAACCCGGCCGATCTGTCCCGCATGAAAGAAGACAAAAACATCACGCTGCTGGAAAAACCCGGCTTGAACGTGGGTTACCTCTCTTTCAACGTGCAGAAAAAACCGCTGGATAACGTGAAAGTGCGTCAGGCACTGACCTACGCGGTAAACAAAGGCGCCATCATTGATGCGGTGTATCAGGGCGCAGGCCAGGCGGCCAAGAACCTGATCCCACCGACCATGTGGGGCTTTAACGATGACGTGAAGGATTACTCCTACGATCCGGAAAAAGCCAAAGCATTGCTGAAAGAAGCGGGCATGGCTGATGGCTTCACCGTGGATCTGTGGGCGATGCCGGTGCAACGTCCGTACAACCCGAACGCACGCCGTATGGCGGAAATGATCCAGTCTGACTGGGCCAAAGTTGGCGTGAAAGCCAAGATTGTCACCTACGAGTGGGGCGAGTATCTGAAATGCGCCAAAGCGGGTGAACATCAGACGGTGTTGATGGGATGGACCGGCGATAACGGGGATCCGGATAACTTCTTCGCGACCCTGTTCAGCTGTGACGCGGCAGAAAAAGGCTCTAACTACTCCAAGTGGTGCTACAAGCCGTTTGAAGACTTGATTCAGCCTGCGCGCGAAACGTCCGATCACCAGAAACGTATTGATCTGTACAAACAGTCACAGGTTGTGATGCACGATCAGGCTCCTGCACTGATTGTTGCCCACTCCACGGTCTATGAGCCTATCCGTAAAAACGTGAAAGGTTATGTGATCGAGCCGCGTGGCGTACACAGCTTCAATAACGTGACCCTGGATTAATTCAGCCTGCCATTTCATGGGCACCCTGGCCCTGCCCCGAACGTACCGTTGGTGCGTTTGGGGCGGGGCTTTGGTGCCCGTAAAAATCTAGCTGTGAGCGCATTGATAAGCCTGTCAGCCTATGAGCCGTCAGGCACTTATATACAGAGAGTTCGGGATATGTTTCAGTTCATACTCCGGCGTTTGGGGCTGGTTATCCCAACGTTTATTGGTATTACCCTACTGACGTTTGCCTTTGTGCACATGATCCCCGGCGACCCGGTGATGATTATGGCAGGCGAACGCGGCCTTTCTCCTGAGCGCCATGCGCAGCTGCTGGCTGAGCTGGGGCTTGATAAGCCGCTATGGCAGCAATATGTCACCTATATCAACGGTGTGCTGCACGGCGATCTGGGTATTTCCCTCAAGAGCCGCATCCCGGTGTGGGATGAGTTTGTGCCGCGCTTCAAGGCTACCCTGGAACTGGGTGTCTGCGCGATGCTGTTTGCTGTGGTTGTCGGTATTCCGGTTGGCGTGCTGGCAGCGGTTAAACGCGGTTCCATTTTCGATCACACGTCTGTCAGTCTGGCTCTGACCGGTTACTCCATGCCGATTTTCTGGTTGGGCATGATGTTGATCATGCTGGTGTCGGTCAACCTCAATCTGACGCCTGTCTCGGGCCTTATCAGCGATACGGTGTTTCTCGACGACAGTCTGCCGCTGACCGGCTTTATGCTGATCGATACCCTGTTCTTCGGTGAGCCGGGCGATTTTATCGATGCCGTAATGCACATGATTTTACCCGCCGTGGTGCTGGGCACGATCCCGTTGGCGGTGATCGTGCGGATGACCCGCTCCGCCATGCTGGAAGTGCTGGGTGAGGATTATATCCGTACCGCGCGCGCCAAAGGGCTGAGTCGCCTGCGTGTCATCGTGGTGCATGCGCTGCGCAATGCCATGTTGCCAGTGGTCACCGTGATCGGTCTTCAGGTAGGGACGATGTTGGCAGGGGCGATTCTGACCGAAACCATCTTCTCCTGGCCGGGACTGGGACGCTGGTTGATTGATGCGCTGCAACGCCGCGACTATCCGGTGGTGCAGGGGGGTGTGCTGCTGGTGGCGACCATGATCATTCTGGTCAACCTGCTGGTCGATCTGTTGTACGGCGTGGTGAATCCGCGCATTCGACACAAGAAATAAGGGGAGAGGCGAAGATGACTCAAGTCACTGAACCGGCTGTTGATAATGCGCCCGTGCCGATGACTCCGCTACAGGAATTCTGGCATTACTTTAAACGTAACAAAGGCGCGGTGGTGGGCCTGGTGTATGTGGTGCTGATGTTGATTATCGCCATTGGCGCCAACGTGCTGGCACCGCATGCGCCCGCAGAGCAGTTCCGCGATGCGCTACTGCGTCCGCCGGTATGGCAGGAAGGCGGTAGCTGGCAGTTTCTGCTTGGCACCGACGATGTAGGCCGCGATATTCTTTCGCGCCTGATGTACGGCGCACGCCTGTCGCTGCTGGTCGGCTGTCTGGTGGTGGTGCTGTCACTGATTATGGGTGTGGTTCTTGGTTTGCTGGCGGGCTACTTTGGCGGCATGGTGGACACCGTCATCATGCGCGTAGTGGATATCATGCTGGCGCTGCCCAGCCTGCTGCTGGCGTTGGTGCTGGTGGCGGTGTTCGGACCGTCCATCGTCAATGCGTCGCTGGCGCTGACCTTCGTGGCGCTGCCGCACTATGTGCGCCTGACGCGCGCGGCGGTGCTGGTTGAGGTCAACCGCGATTACGTTACCGCTTCCCGCGTGGCGGGGGCTGGCGCGATGCGTCAAATGTTCATCAATATCTTCCCCAACTGTCTGGCACCGCTCATCGTGCAGGCATCATTGGGCTTCTCCAACGCCATTCTCGACATGGCCGCATTGGGTTTCCTCGGCATGGGCGCACAGCCGCCAACGCCGGAGTGGGGCACCATGCTGGCCGACGTGTTGCAGTTTGCGCAGAGTGCCTGGTGGGTCGTGACCTTCCCTGGCCTTTCGATCCTGCTCGCGGTGTTGGCGTTTAACTTGATGGGGGACGGCTTGCGTGACGCTCTCGACCCCAAACTCAAGCAGTGATCCGGGGGAAGAGATGGCATTACTCAACGTAGAAAAACTGTCGGTACATTTTGGCGAAGGGAATAACCCGTTCCGCGCCGTTGACCGCGTCAGTTACAAAGTAGAACAAGGGCAGGTGGTCGGCATTGTCGGCAAATCCGGCTCCGGTAAATCGGTCAGTTCGCTGGCTATCATGGGGTTGATTGATTTCCCCGGCAAGGTGATGGCAGACAAGCTGGAGTTCAACCAGCGCGATCTGAAAAGCATTTCGGAAAAAGAACGGCGTCAGTTGGTCGGCTCCGAAGTGGCGATGATCTTTCAGGACCCGATGACCAGCCTTAACCCCTGCTACACCGTAGGCTACCAGATTATGGAAGCCATCAAGGTGCATCAGGGCGGTAATCGCAAAACGCGCTATCAGCGTGCTATCGATTTGCTGACGCAGGTGGGCATCCCCGATCCGGCTTCGCGGTTAGACGTGTATCCGCACCAACTGTCAGGCGGGATGAGCCAGCGCGTGATGATCGCAATGGCGATTGCCTGTCGGCCCAAACTGCTGATCGCCGATGAACCGACTACCGCACTGGACGTGACCATTCAGGCGCAGATCATTGAACTGCTGCTGGAATTGCAGCAGCGGGAAAACATGGCTCTGATCCTGATCACCCACGATTTGGCGTTGGTGGCGGAAGCGGCCCACCACATCATCGTGATGTATGCCGGTCAGGTGGTGGAATCCGGTAAAGCGGCGGATATCTTCCATGCGCCGCGCCACCCGTATACTCAGGCGTTGCTGCGTGCGTTACCGGAATTTGCGGTTGATAAATCACGTCTGGCCTCGCTGCCGGGCGTAGCACCGGGCAAATATGACCGACCGTTGGGCTGCTTGCTTAACCCTCGCTGTCCCTACGCCAGTGCGCGTTGCCGTGAAGCAGAGCCCGAATTGCGTGACATTCCGGGCCGTCAGGTGAAATGTCATACACCGCTCGATGATGAGGGGAGGCCCGTCGCATGAGCCAGAGCATGAATGCCGCCGGGCAGCATTACCTGTTGCAGGCGATCGATTTAAAGAAACACTACCCGGTAAAAAAAGGGTTCTTTGCCCCTGAACGCGCGGTGAAAGCGCTGGACGGCGTCTCCTTCACCCTGGAGCGTGGCAAAACGCTGGCGGTGGTGGGGGAATCAGGGTGCGGTAAATCGACCCTTGGCCGCTTGCTGACCATGATCGAAACCCCGTCTGAGGGCGAGCTTTACTACCAGGGGCAGGATCTGCTGAAACCGGATCCTGCCGCGCAGAAGTTGCGTCGCCAGAAGATCCAGATCGTGTTCCAGAATCCTTACGGATCGCTCAACCCGCGCAAGAAGGTGGGGCAGATCCTGGAAGAGCCGTTGCTGATCAATACCGAACTGTCCAAGGCTGAGCGTCGTGAAAAAGCACTGTCGATGATGGCAAAAGTCGGCCTGAAAACCGAGCATTACGACCGCTATCCACACATGTTCTCCGGCGGCCAGCGTCAGCGTATCGCCATTGCGCGTGGCCTGATGCTAGACCCTGACGTGGTGATTGCCGATGAACCGGTGTCGGCGCTGGACGTGTCGGTGCGTGCACAGGTACTGAACCTGATGATGGACCTGCAACAAGAGCTGGGTCTGTCCTACGTATTCATCTCCCATGACCTGTCGGTGGTTGAGCATATTGCCGATGAAGTGATGGTGATGTACCTGGGTCGCTGCGTGGAGAAGGGCAGCAAGGAGGCGATTTTCAACAACCCGCGCCACCCTTACACCCAGGCGCTGCTGTCAGCGACGCCGCGTCTGAACCCGGCGTTGCGCCGCGAGCGTATCAAGCTGATTGGGGAACTGCCCAGCCCGCTCAATCCGCCGCCGGGCTGTGCATTCAACGCGCGCTGCCAGCATCGTTTTGATACCTGCGTCCAGTTCCAACCAACGTTGAAAGCCTATGGCGATCAACTGATTGCCTGCTTTGCCGTCGACAGGGATGAAGCCGGTTCTGCTTAAGTAAAAAACGGGTGCACCGACGGGAAGAAACTCCCCATGTCGGTGCACCTGAAACCATGTTGCACCGCTACGGCGCGCCGTTACCTCGCTCCTTTCCTTTAATATACTTTAATTTCAATAAGTTAATTTTGTCATGGCGATTGCTTTTCTGACTGCGTAGGGCAGCACAGAACTGACAGGCTGTGTGCGCTAAATGGCTGGCTAGGGTTCCGGTCCACTGCGGTGGATGCTGGTCCGAGAGCTGGCGACCTCCAGGTCGGGGTTACACGGCGGGATAAAAGCCCGGGAGACAGCAAGCCAATAGGCATTCTGCTGCTCCTGCACCCCGAAACCAGACTGGAGACCTCCCCCATGAAAATGACCCGTCCGTTTGGACTTGTTATCGCGTGCGTGCTCGCACTCTCGAGTTTTTTCTCCCACGCGGAATCCCGCAAAAGTTTCAACGTGTGCTGGACCATCTATGCAGGCTGGATGCCGTGGGGCTATACCAGCACCAGCGGCATTATCGACAAGTGGGCCAAAAAGTACGGCATCGAGATCAAGGTGACGCAGCTTAACGACTATGTCGAATCCATCAACCAATATACCGCCGGACAATTTGATGGCTGCACCATGACCAACATGGATGCTCTCACCATTCCGGCTGCTGGTGGTGTGGATACCACGGTACTGCTGCCGGGCAGTTTCTCCGAAGGCAATGACGGCGTGGTGATGAAAGGCAAAGGGAAAACGCTGGCCGACCTTAAAGGCATGAGCATTAACCTGCCGGAGCTGTCGGTTTCCCACTATCTGCTGATTCGCGGTCTGGAACATGCCGGGCTGGCAGAGCAGAAAAGGACGTACGCATCGTCAATCCGTCATTCCGCACCTGATTTTTCTTTTTTCGGGACTTGACGGTATTCTGAAGTTCTGAATTTATTACTGCTTTTTGCAGACCAATCAGCATGAGTACTCCCCACGTTACCATCCGTAACCT
>NZ_JBPETA010000019.1:0-28790 GCF_051710365.1 Symbiopectobacterium sp.
TGTCGAAATTCCCGACGCGCTAGAAAAACTCAGCGCCAGACGCATTCACTAATCACTAATCCCGCCCCGGTATCGTGCCGGGGTTCCATTAAGCACATTGACTTGTGAGGAGATTGATCATGCAAAACTTAACCAAACCTGTAATTTTTCGCAATGAAAGTCTGAATATCGAAATAAGCGGAATGCTGTACGAAGGAAAACCGGTATTTTTCGCTGTCGAGGTCGCAAAGGCTTTAGGGTACGAACGGCCTACTGACGCAATCGCAACACACTGTAAGTCACTGATTAAGTTAAAACACGGTGAAATGCAGTGTTTAGAGCTAGAGCCTAAGCCTAACGGAATCAGTCTGCTGACCGAACCCGATCTCTACCGCCTCATTCTACGAAGCAAACTACCCTCTGCTGAAAAAGTGCAGGACTGGGTATGCGAAGACGTTTTGCCGTCAATCCGTCAGACAGGCGGCTATCAGTTACCCGCCAATTCTCCCGTACCTCAGTCATTTGCCGAGGCGCTGAGGTTAGCCGCTGATATTGCCGAACAACGCGACGAAGCCATCCGCACCAAAGCGCAGATCAGCGAAAAACGGGAAGCCACCGCCTGCCAGCGTAATGCTGTTTACCAGCGCATCGCCAATAAGGCGATAAAAGACCGTGATGAAATGGCAGCTTTGCTGGGTGCCAGTAAAGAATATGCTTCCGTCCGGTCAGTGTGGCGCGCGACCGGCACCTGGTACAACTATCGCTCCCTGGTTAAATGGCAGGACGAACTTACGCTGGCAGGGCATCAGGTACGCGTGACTGGGCGTGACCTTAACAAAGCACAGGCATTAGCTGCGCAGTTTAACGGTGCACAGGCAGTGCCTGCCGCAGTTGCCACGCAAGGTGCGCAGGTGATTGTGCTGGCAACCGCCTACGGTGACGCGGTTAGCGCACTCTCTTCGCTGGGGGATATCAGCGGCAAAGTGGTGATCGATATTACCAACCCGCTGTCTGCTGATTACATGAGTCTGACGCTTGGCCACAGCACGTCAGCCGCGGAAGAGATCGCCAACGCCTTCCCGGCGATACGTATCGTAAAAGCGTTTAACACCACGTTTGCGCAGGTGGTAGCAGAAGGTCCGGCCTTTGCCGCAGGGCAGGTTGCACCCGTGTTCTATGCCGGGGATGACGTTGAGGCCAAAGCGACTGTTCAGACCTTGATTGCCAGTACAGGCTTCAAACCGGTCGATGCAGGCACGCTGCGCAATGCCCGTTACCTCGAACCGCTAGCCGGTTTGAATATCTATTTTGGCTACGGCGCTGGATTAGGCACCGATATCGTTCCGGCCTGGCTGAGCCGCGCATAAATAACAGATTACTACATTGACGAAACAGGAGAATGGAATGAAAAAAGTACTTAGCGTCGCGATCGCATCGCTGTTGATGGCTGGGGTTTGCGCTCCGTCGTTTGCTCAGGATCGTCCGGCAGACATCATCAGCCCGATAGCCGATCAGATTCTGCCGAACAAAGTCAGTGCTGCCGATGCGCGTAAAGCTGGGCGCGTGGCCTACGACAAGCCGACGCCCGAAAACACCATTATGCTGTTTATCGATCAGCAGGTGGGCTTGATGGCCAGTACCCGTGATTTCAATCAGGCATCCGGCTATAAAGCCAGCGTGGTCGCGTTGGCCGAAATGGCGAAAGCGTTAAAGATTCCGGTGTTGATCACCTCGTCCAATGCGCAATGGCAAAACGGCGACACCCTGCCGGAACTGAAAGAGATCTTTAAAGATGAACCCATTTATCGCCGCACCGGGATCATCAATGCCTATGAAGATCCTTCATTCCGTAAGGCGTTGGAAGATCTGGTGAAAAAGACTGGTCGTACTCATATCATCATTTCCGGGGTAACGCTGGGTACCTGCGTTGTCTTCCCGACGCTCGCCATGTTGAATGACGGCTATCAGGTTTATCCCGTGGTGGATGCCTCTGGCGCCTGGAGTAAATATGAAGCGGATGCCGCGATGCAACGCATGACAGCAGCTGGCGCGCAGTTGGAAACGGTCTGTGCGTTAGGTGCAGAGCTTCAAGCCGACTGGAAGAAATCCTCCGCCGACGCCATGTTGAAGCCCTTTATCGACGGGCTGCCGGAATACGGTTGGATCTTGCAGAACTACTGGAACAACGCCAACAAACACACGGTGCCGGATCCGTTTGGTGTGGTGAAGTAAGCGGTTATCAACGGGTTCCCGCTAGTCGGGAACTCGAAGTCACTGACAAACTCTTTTCGATGTGTCCGGGTTTCCCGGCGAATCACGACGAGGGGCCATTATGGGGTACATCCATGTACCCCACCCTACGGGCCAGCGTTGCGCTGTTCAAATTTGCTCCGGGCAAATTTGTCGGCGGCTTATGCCGCTACGACCCCATCGCCGCACTTCACCTAACAACGGACTGTGTCGGCAGCCTGAGATTCCCGCTTGTCGGGAGTTTTGATGCGCTAGACCACTTCACAGGATCCGGCTTCCCAGCGTATCCCATGCCATAAACGGTGCGGATAAACGATGTCTGTTCGTCCAGTTGCTCCAGCTTGCGCCGCAGATTTTTGATATGGCTGTCGATGGTGCGATCGGTCACGACGCGGTAGTCATTGTAGGGCTTATCCAGCAGCGCTTCGCGCGAAAACACCTTACCGGGCTCTGTCGAAAGGGTTTTCAGCAGGCGAAACTCTGCCGGTGTCAGATCGAGTGGTTGTCCGAGGTAGCTGGCCTGAAAACGGCTATTATCGATCTGCAAGGCGGCTTCCAGTCCCGCTTCGGGCGGCGGTGCAGACTGCCAGCGGCAGCGGCGCAGCAGGGTTTTCACCCGCACCACCACTTCCCGTGGGCTGTAGGGTTTGCAGATGTAATCATCCGCACCAATTTCCAATCCCAGCAGCCGGTCAATCTCCTCGCTACGCGCGGTAACCATAATAATCGGCACATTGGAAAACTGCCGGATGATGCGGCACAGCGTCAGACCATCGGTGCCTGGCAGCATCAAATCCAGCAGAATCAACGACGGTGAGTGCTCACGCACCCAAGGCAACACCTCATCGCCGTGGGTGATCCAGTGTGTGTGGTATTCTGCGGCCTGAAGGTAGTCCACTAAAAGCTGGCCGAGCTTGGGCTCATCTTCAACAATCAGCACCTGCTCTGGCAGCGTCTCGTTTGATAAGGTTTCGGTCATCGGCGTTTCAGGATTCCGGTGGATGAAGCGGGAATTCGGCGGTCATCTGCAAACCACCGAGTAAGGAAGCGCTAGCATACAATCGTCCCCCGTGGGCCTCAACGATATTCTTGCAGATAGCCAATCCTAGCCCTGAACCGCCGCTGGCGCGATTTCGTGACCGTTCTGCGCGGTAGAAACGATCGAAAATCCGAGCCAGTTGCTCGGCGTCGACACCCGGTGCGCTGTCTTCCCATATCAGGGTGCACACGCCATTTTCAGTATGCGCTCGGATCTGTAACTGTCCACCGTTGTCGGTGTAGCGCAGGCTGTTCTCCAGCAGGTTGTTAAACAGCTGGCTGAGTCGGTCCGGATCGCCAAAGGCGCTGGCGCGCTCTGGCAACTGCGTGATGACCTCGATGTGTTTTTTCTGAAAGCGCTCGTTGAAGGACGCGACGCTGATATGCAGCAGTTGGATTAAATCCACGGAAACGCGGCGATAAGCGAGCGCGCCGACATCGGAGAGCGACAACTGATGCAGGTCATCCACCAGTTTGGTCAGCGTGGAGACTTCATTTTGCAACGAGAGCAGGGAGCCTGAATCCGCTTTGCGCACGCCATCCTGTATGGCTTCCAGCTCGCCGCGCAGTACTGCCAACGGCGTGCGCAGTTCATGGGAAATATCGGCCATAAAGGCGCGGCGTGACTGCTCGTTTTTTTCCAATGCGGTGGCGAGCTGGTTAAAATCTTGCGCCAGCCGGCCCAATTCATCGCGGGTGTTGACCGGCACGCGTGCAGTAAACTCCCCGGCAGCCAGACGGTGGATCCCCTGCATCAGTCGTTTTACCGGTGTCAGCAGACCGCGCGCCATCAGCCAGGTCACAATGATGGCGAGCAGCGTTGACAACCCGACAATAAACCAACTGGTGCGCTGTTGCTGCCGGTCGAAATTGATATCCGCATCGCGCGTCAGTCGTTCACTGGGCGATGCCACCACCCAACCGACCACCATGCCCTGATGGCGAATGGCTTGCCAGGTGCTTTTGGCGGCAATCGGGGCTGGCGAACCAAACAGCCGGTTACGCTGGGCATCCAGCACCCAGAGCCGGACTCGCCAGCCGCGCATGCTGTTGCCGTCATCTTCATTCTGATCCATGGTGTGCAGCAGTTTGAACACCAGGCGTTCATTGTTGCGCAGGAACGTCCAGTCGCCGTACTGCGCATATTGTTCCTGTAATGCATCACGCAACTGCTCGACGCGCTGCGCATTGCCTTGCTTGATGTAATCAACAAAGCCGCGTTCAAAGCTCATCCGCACGCCCCAATGCATAGTGATCAACACCAGCATGCAGGTGGCAAAAATTGCGAGAAACAGTTTAGCGGTAATGCCAAATCTCATCGTATCCTCACCTTTTTCCCGGCAGCACGTTCTGCTTGATGTGGTCCGGCGGCACGCGCAGGAACAGCAGGGCGGGCAGCGCCAATATGACGGCCATGCTCAGATAGGTATAGCGGAATACTTCGGCGGTTGCCGGGCTGGCGATGTCCAGCGTCCCCTGTTGGGCAAAAATACCAAGTAGAATGCCTGCCAGACTCACGCCGAGGCTCATGGAAAGCTGCATGGTCATCGACAGCAGGCTGTTGCCTCCGCTGGCGATGCTGTCCGGCAGATCTTTCAGCGTCAGGGTATTCATGGTTGAAAAACGCACCGAATTGGCAACGCCCACCAGTATTAACACCAGCGGCAGTAACCACAGCCAGTTCAGCAGCGCGACGTTGGCAAACATCAGGATGCTGAGCGATAGCGCCAGGGTAGATACAATCAGGGCGGTGCGGTAGCCCAAGCGGTTAACGATACTGACTACGATACGCTTGGTGCATGCTGCCGAGAATCATCGGGATCATCATCAACCCGGCATGAAACGGCGAGAATCCCATGCCCAGCTGTAAAAATAGCGGTGTGGTAAAGGGCAGCATGCCGCTGCCGATACGCGCCAGAAACCCGGCGCTAAGCCCAATGGAAAAGGTGGGCGTATTAAACAAATTCAGATTGAACAGGGCATTTTCATTTTGACGCGCATGCAGCCAGTAGCTCAGCAGGGCAATAATCCTGACGGCAATCAAACCGACGATGGCAATCGGCGGCAATGCCAGGCTTTTGTGTCCGTCCAAGGCTAAGGTCAATGTTGCCATGCCGATGGCGAGCCAGAGAAAACCGCTGAGATCGAAGCGCGAGGTTTCGGTGGTGTAGTTCGGCATAATCAGCCAGGTGGCGACAGCACCAATAATCCCTACTGACAGATTAATCAGGAAAATCCAATGCCAACTGGCGTATTGCACCAGCAGCCCGCCCAGCGTCGGACCGAGCAACGGCCCGATCTGGCCGGGGATAGTGACAAAGGTCATGGCGGCCATAAACTGGTCACGCGGTACAATCTTCATTACCGTCAGACGACCCACTGGCACCATCATGGCACCGCCCACGCCCTGGATCACCCGCGAAATCAGCAGCGATCCCAGCGTGAAAATGATGATGGCGGCGAAAAAGACCCGTTTCACCCCCAGTTTGTCTGCCAGCCAACCGCTGGCAGGCAGCATCACCGCCACGGTGAGCACATAAGCCACCACCACCGAGTGCATACGCAACGGGTTTTCATTCAGGCTGAGCGCCATCGTTGGCAGTGCGGTGTTGACAATGGTGGTATCGAGCGTTTGCATAAAAAAGCCAAACGCGACAATCCAAAGCTGCCAGCGCACGGAGGCCGGTTGGGTCGTTGACGGGGCTGACGAAAAACGCATGAAATAACGGGCCTCACGAAATCAGGGTTGTTCTTGTTCACTCGCTGCGCGTCATGACGGCGTGACGTTGGCGAGGTTGCGCCGCCGCGCCAGCCAGCCGCGCAGACGATCAAAATAGAGGTACACCACCGGTGTAGTGTAGAGCGTGAGCAATTGGCTCATCACTAATCCTCCGACGATGGTGATGCCGAGCGGTTGGCGCAGTTCAGCGCCGTCTCCGCTGGTCAACACCAGCGGTAGCGCACCAAAAATCGCGGCCAGCGTAGTCATCAAAATGGGACGGAAGCGCAACAAGCAGGCCTGAAAAATCGCCTCTTGTGCACTTAACTGCCCGCCGCGCTGCGCTTCCAGCGCGAAATCCACCATCATGATGGCATTTTTCTTCACGATACCGATCAGCAACAAGATACCGATCAGGGCAATCAGGCTAAAAGGGGCTCCAAACCCTTTCAGCGCCAGCAGCGCGCCAACCCCGGCAGACGGCAGCGTCGACAGGATAGTCAGCGGATGCACATAGCTTTCGTACAGGATCCCCAACACGATGTAGACGGTAACAATCGCGGCAATGATCAGCAGCACCTGCGCACTTTGTGACTGTTGAAACGCCTGTGCCGTACCGGCAAATTGTCCGCGCACCGAAGAGGGCACCCCCAATGCGGTCATACTGCGTTCAATGGCTGCCGTGGCATCTGAAAGTGACACCCCTTCCGGCAAATTAAACGAAACGGTTGACGCTGCTGACAGCCCCTGATGATTGACGGACAGCGGGGCGTTAATCGGTCGCCAACTGGCGAACGCCGAAAGGGGAATCGGCTCTCCGGCGCTGTTGAGCACAAACATCTGATCCAGCGCGCTAACATCCTGAGTATATTTGGATTCTACCTCCATCACCACTTTGTACTGATTGAGCGGTTGATAGATGGTAGAAATTTGCCGCTGCCCGAACGCATTGTTTAACAAGGCATTGACGCTGGAAACGCCGATACCGAGGCGTGCAAGGGTATCCCGGTCGTAGGTCAGCGCCATTTCCGAGCCTTTATCCTGCTGATCGGAGTTAACGTCGGCCAGTTCGGGGAGTTGGCTGAGCGCAAGGCGAATCTTCGGCTCCCAGGCGCGCAGTTCGTTCAAATCGTCTGACAGCAAGGTAAACTGGTAGCCCGCATTAGATTCTCGTCCGCCGATGCGAATATCCTGTACCGGCATCAGAAACAGGTTGGCCCCTGGCTCCTGCGCCAGCTTGCCGCGCAGGCGGGCAATCACCTGTTGAGCGCTCATCTTGCGTTCCGCCAGCGGTTTGAGCGTAATAAACATCGAGCCTGCGTTGGTGCGCGAGCCGCCGGTAAAGCCCGTCACGTTATCCACCGCCGGATCGGCGCTGACTATCACCATAAAATCATGCAGCTTATTGCGCATTGCCTGAAATGAAATGCTCTGATCGGCCTGAATGAAGCCCATCACGCGGCCAGTATCCTGTTCAGGGAAAAAGGTTTTGGGAATGGAGATATAGAGCCAGACGTTAAGCCCGATGGTGCCAATCAGAATGACCAGCACCCAGCGTGCGTGTTGCAACACCCAGCGTAACGAACGGCCATACTGCTGTTGCAACGTGACGAGCAGGCGACCAAAACCGCGCTTGCGCGGTTGGCTGTGTTTTTCATGGCTGCGCAGCAGGCGCGCGCACATCATTGGTGTCAGGGTGACGGAAATGATCAGCGAAATGGCTATCGCCGCAGACAGCGTGACGGTGAATTCGCGAAAGTAGCGCCCCGGCAATCCGCCCATCAGCAGCAGCGGCAGGAACACCGCCACCAGCGACAGGCTCATCGCCAACACGGTAAAGCCGACCTCGCGCACCCCTTTCAGAGCAGCCTGCATCGGTTTCATGCCTGCTTCAATATGGCGCGAAATGTTCTCCAGCACCACGATGGCATCGTCCACCACGAATCCGGTGGCAATCGTCAGTGCCATCAGCGAAAGGTTATTCAGGCTGAAACCGCACAGGTACATGGCCGCGAAGGTGCCAATCAATGACACGGGTACGGCAATGGCCGGGATCAGTGTGGCACGGCCAGAGCGCAGGAACAAGAATACCACCAATATCACCAGCGCGACGGCAATCACCAGTGACTGTTCCACCTCGGCCAGTGAGGCGCGAATGGTGGGCGAGCGATCTTGCGCGATGTTCAGTTGAATGGCGGCGGGCAGGCTGGCACGCAGTTCCGGCAGCGCGGCGCGCACGTTGTCCACGGTGGCGATGATATTGGCATCGGGGGCGCGTTGCACCACCACCAATACGGCGGTTTTGCCGTTCGCCATCCCGGCGTTGCGTGTGTCCTGCACGCCGTCTTTAACCTGCGCCACGTCGCTCAGCCGTACCGGGGCACCCTTGTTATAATGAACAACGATCGGTGCGTAATCCGCGGCGGTTTTCAGCGCATCGTTGGTTTGCACCTGCCAGCGCGCTTGCCCGTTATCGATATTGCCCAAGGGTTGTTTTACGTTGGCTTTGGCAATGGCCTGACGCACTGCATCCAATGCGATACCTTGATTGAACAGCGCCTGAGGGTTCAACTCAACGCGCACGGCGGGCTGCGAGGCACCGCTGACCGTCACATCGCCTACGCCGTCCATTTGGGAGATGCGCTGCGACAGTTGATTGGTGGCGAAATCGTATAGCTGACTCGAATTGTAGGTGTCGGAGGTTAATGTCAGTACCAGAATCGGCGCGTCGGCCGGGTTGACCTTGCGATAGGTCGGACGGCTTGACATGCCGGAGGGCAGCAGGTTCTGTGCGGCGTTTATCGCCGACTGTACGTCGCGCGCCGCACCGTTGATATCACGTGAGAAATCGAACACCAGTATGATACGGGTTCTGCCCAGCGAACTGGTCGAGGTCATCTCAGTCACCCCGGCGATGCGCCCGAGCGAGCGTTCCAACGGCATGGCGACGGAGGTCGCCATGGTTTCCGGCGAGGCCCCGGAGAGCGAGGCGGAAACCACAATCGCCGGGAAATCCACCTGCGGCAGCGGGGCGACCGGCAGCAGGCGAAAGCCGAGCACGCCGCACAGCGCAATCGCCAGCGTCAGTAACGCGGTGGCGACCGGGCGGTGAATAAACAGTGCGAAAAACTTCACTGTACGTCTTCCTCTGGCTGCTCGGCGCGACGCAAACGGTGTGCCAGTCGGTCAAACAGCAGGTAAATCACCGGCGTGGTGAACAGCGTCAGAATCTGGCTCATGATCAATCCCCCCACCATGCAGATACCGAGCGGTTGGCGCAGTTCGGCACCGACACCGTTGCTGAGCATCAGCGGCACGGCGCTCAGCAGCGCCGCCAGGGTAGTCATCAGGATCGGGCGAAAACGCAGCAGACATGCCTGATAGATGGCATCGTAAGGGGGCATGCCTTGCTCGCGTTCAGCGGCCAGCGCGAAATCGAGCATCATGATGGCGTTCTTCTTCACGATGCCGATCAGCAAAATGATACCGATGATGGCAATCACATCCAGCTCGTTGCCCGCTACCATCAGTGCCAATAGTGCCCCGACGCCGGCGGTCTGCAGTGTGGAAAGAATGGTGATCGGGTGAATAAAGCTTTCGTACAGCACGCCGAGCACAATGTACATCGCAACAATCGCCGCCACGATAAGCCATACGGTGCTGCTCAGCGCCGCCTGAAACGCCAGCGCGCTGCCTTGAAAGTGGGTGACGATATCAGTCGGCATCTGCAACTGTTGTTCGGCCGCCGTAATCGCCTGCACCGCTTCCCCAAGGGAATAACAGGGGGTAACGTTAAATGAAATGGTGGTGGCCGGGAACTGATCGATACGGTTCAGGGCCAACGGACCACGCCGCTCTTCCAGTGTGGCAACCGCGTTAAGCGGTACGCTGTTGCCATCACTGTTTTTAATGTGTACTTCATTCAGCGCGCCGATCCCGGTGGTGTGCGCCGTCTGTTGTGCCAGCACTACGCGGTATTGATTCGACTGGGTGTAGACCGTTGAGACCAGACGCTGCCCAAAGGCGTTATACAGTGCATTGTCGATAGCGGACATGGTCAGCCCAAGTCGGCTGGCAGCATCGCGGTTGACGTTGACATAAGCCACCGCCGCGTCATCCTGCCAGTCGCTGCTCACATCCTGTAGCTGCGGCAACTGTTGCAATTCGCGCATCAGCGGCGGTACCCAGTGGCTCAAATCCTCCAGTGACATCGCCTGCAACGTGAACTGGTACTGGGTGCGGCTGACCTGGGTATCGATGGTGAGATCCTGCACCGGTTGCAGATAGAGCGTGATACCGGTGAGCTGCGCAGTTTTTTCCTGCAAGCGGGTGATGATGTCTGTCAGGCGATCGCGTCGTTCACTGAGCGGCTTCAGGTTTATCTGTAAACGCGCGCTGTTCAGCGCCGCGTTGGTGCCATCCACGCCGACAAACGAAGAGACGCTCAACACCGCCGGATCTTGCATGATCAGCGATACGGCCTGCTGCTGGCGCTGCGCCATATCGGCATAGGAGACTCTTTGCGGTGCCTGCAACGTGCCCTGCATCATGCTGTTATCCTGAACCGGGAAAAAGCCCTTGGGGATCCACAGGTAGAGCAGAACGGTAAGCACCAGCGTGCCGATGGCCACGCTCAGGGTGATCCACGGGTGGTTCAACACCCGGCGTAAGCCTTTGCCATACAGCGCGACCAACTGTGAGAAAAAGCGTTCGCTGGCGCGCGTAAAGGCGTTTTGTCGATTCAGGCTCTGATGAGTGAGCAACCGGGCGCACATCATCGGGGTCAGCGTAAGCGAAACGATGCCAGAAATCAGAATAGCGACTGCCAGCGTAATGGCAAACTCGCGGAACAAACGGCCAATGATATCGCCCATAAACAGCAACGGGATCAGCACTGCAATCAGCGAGAACGTCAGTGAGATAATGGTGAACCCAATTTCCCCCGCGCCTTTAAGCGCCGCGTTCAGCGGTTTCTCCCCTTTTTCGATATAGCGCGAAATATTCTCGATCACCACGATGGCGTCATCCACCACAAAGCCGGTGGCAATGGTGAGCGCCATCAGCGTCAGGTTATTGATCGAAAAGCCAAGGGAATACATGGCGGCGAAGGTGCCGACCAGCGACAGGGGCACCACGATACTTGGGATCAGCGTGGCAATGGCATTGCGCAAAAACAGGTAGATAACCATAATCACCAGCGCAATCGCCAGCATCAGTTCAAACTGCACATCTTTCACTGACGCGCGGATACTGGCGGTGCGATCGGTCAGCGTAGTGACGGTTACTGATTTCGGCAGGCTGGCGGTTAATGTCGGCAACAGATTGCGCAGACTGTCCGTGGCGGTGATCACGTTGGCACCCGGCTGGCGCTGGATGTTGATGATGATCGCCTGTTCACGATTAGCCCAGGCACCCAGCGCGGTGTTTTCCGGGGCTTGTTCCACGGTAGCGACATCGCGCAGCCGTACCGGTGCGCCATTGCGCCAGGCAACAATCAGCTGGCGATAATCCTCTGCGGACTTCATCTGGTCGTTGGCTGACAAGGTTACCGCGCGCGTCGGACCATCCAGGCTGCCTTTGGCGGAGTTGACGTTGGCACTGGTGATGGCACTGCGCAGGGTTTCGCTATCCAGCCCGTAAGAGGCCAGCGCGTTGGCGTTGAAATTGACCCGTACCGATGGGCGCTGTCCGCCCACCAACGAGACACGACCGACACCAGAGACCTGCGCCATTTTCTGCGCGATACGGGTTTCCACCATATCCTGCACTTGCGTCATCGGCATGGCGCTGGACGTCACCGCCAGCGTCATGATCGGCGGATCGGCCGGATTGACCTTGCTGTAAATCGGCGGGTAGGGCAGATCGCTGGGCAACAAATTGTTGGCGGCGTTGATGGCGGCCTGCACATCCTGCTCTGCGACATCCAACGGCAGCGTCAGTTGAAATTGCAGGGTGATCACCGATGCGCCGCCGGAGCTTTGCGTCGACATCTGTTTCAGCCCAGACATTTGCCCGAACTGACGCTCAAGGGGGGCGGTGATCGCCGACGCAATCACATCCGGGCTGGCACCGGGGTAAAGTGTCACCACCTGAATGGTTGGGTAATCCACCTCTGGCAGCGCAGAGACCGGTAATGCCCGATAGCCAATAATCCCCGCCAGTAGGATCGCCAGCATCAACAAGGTGGTAGCGATAGGGCGCAGGATAAACAGACGGGATGGGCCTCCGCCTGCCGGAATCTCCCCTTGCATCAGGGTTTCTCCCCGCGCGTGGCGTGTTTGGATGGCGATGTGGTGGTGGTGTTAGCGGCGCTAATCACTTCCACCTGTGCCCCTTCGGTTAAGCGGTCGATACCGTCGGTGACCACGCGATCGCCCTCATTCAGGCCGGCCGTCACCACCATCTCCTGCCCGTATTGAATGCCGACGGTCACGCTGTGTTTACTGACCTGACTTTTCTCATTCAGCACCCAGACAAAACGTCCTTCGCTGCCCATCTGAATGGCGGACAGTGGCACCAGCAGCGCATTTTGCAAGGTGGTAACTTGCATGCGCACATTGACAAACTGGTTGGGAAACAGGGTGTCATCGCTATTTTCAAAGCGTGCTTTCAGCTTGATGGTGCCAGTGGTGGCATCAATCTGGTTATCCATGCTGAGCAGGCTGCCTTGTGACAGCTTGTGCTGGTTGGCGCGATCCCAGGCCTCAACCGGTACGGCTTGGCCCGATTTCTGTGCGCTCAGCACCGTGGCGATATCACCTTCCGGTAACGTGAAGATGACATCAATTGGATGCGTTTGAGTCAACACCACAATACCGGTGCTGTCGCCGCTGGTGATGTAGTTGCCCACATCCACCTGTTTAAGCCCCACGCGGCCATTGATCGGCGAGGTAATACGGCTATAGGTGAGCTGCAATTCGGCGCTGGCGACCGAACCTTCATCGGCCTTGACCGTGCCTTCAGCCTGATGCACCTGTGCCGCCTGCGCATCCAGTTCCTGACGGGAAATCAGGTTGGTTTTAATCAGTTGCTGGTAACGCGCCAGATCCTGACGCGCATTGGCCAGTGCGGCCTGATCTTTCGCCAATTGCCCTTGTGCCTGCGTCAGCGCCACCTGATAAGGGCGTGGGTCGATTTCTGCCAGCAGATCGCCCGCCTTGACCTGTTTTCCTTCCTGAAAATGCAGCGCCATCAGTTCGCCGTTAACCCGGCTGCGCACCGTCACGGTATTGGCAGCGGTAATGGTGCCCAACCCCGAAAGGTAATACGGCACCGCTGCGGCGCGCATGGTCGCTGCCTGTACGGGGGGCAATGCGCGCATGGCGGAACGCCGTCCGCCACCGTTGCCTGCATTGCGCGCGGGTGCACTGTTATTACTGGCTTCCTGACGGGCTGAAGGTGCCGCTGTCGGGGCATCGGCGGGGCGCAAGTAACGCCAGATGACAACGGCGGCGATAACCGCGAACGCAAGCAACAGCAGACGAAAAAGACGAGTGGTATTCATCATGGTTTACGAATCGAGTGGCAGCCAGTATTAACACAATGAGCGTAGTCTACTGTGTTTTACTCAAATAATAATGAAGGAAATGTGGAAGAAATGTCAGGGTTTGTAGCGGATAGCGGGCGACCGGATGGCCGCCCGACGATCGTCATGGCAAATTACAGCACCAGCCCGGCGATTGAGGCAGAGAGAATGCTGACCAAGGTAGAGCCGTAGACTAACTTCAGGCCGAAGCGAGACACCACGTTACCCTGATTCTCGTTTAACCCTTTGATAGCACCAGCAATGATGCCGATAGAAGAGAAGTTGGCGAACGACACCAGGAACACGGAGAGAATCCCGACGCTGCGCGGTGACAACTGGCTCGCCACTTTTTGCAGTTCCAGCATGGCAACGAATTCGTTAGACACCAGCTTGGTCGCCATGATGCTGCCGACTTGCAACGCTTCACTGGCAGGAATCCCCATGATCCAGGCAAAGGGGAAGAACACATAGCCCAACATTTCCTGGAAGCTGATACCAAAAATGGCGCTGAAAATGGCGTTTACCATGGCAATCAGCGCAATAAAGCCGATCAGCATAGCGGCGACGATACAGGCCACTTTGAAACCGGCAAGAATATATTCCCCCAGCATTTCAAAGAAGCTTTGGTTTTCATGCAGATCGCGCAGTTGCAGTTCGGGCTCGGCATCCACTTTATACGGGTTGATCAATGACAACACAATAAAGGTGCTGAACATATTCAGAATAAGCGCCGCCACTACGTATTTGGAATCCAGCATGGTCATGTAGGCACCGACGATAGACATCGACACCGTCGACATCGCGGTGGCAGCCATGGTGTACATGCGTTTTTCCGACATCTTGCCCAGAATATCTTTATAGGCGATGAAGTTTTCCGATTGGCCCAGAATCAGCGAGCTGACCGCGTTAAACGACTCCAGTTTCCCCATGCCGTTCACCTTGGACAGCACCGTACCGATAGCGCGAATCACGATAGGCAGTACCTTGATGTGTTGAAGGATCCCGATTAATGCCGAGATAAACACAATAGGGCACAACACTTTAAAGAAGAAGGAAATCAGATTCTTTTCGTGGTTGACCATATCGCCAAACACGAAATCGGTCCCTTGTCCGGCAAACCCCAGCAATTTATCAAAGACGGCGGCAAACCCTTTTACGAAGCCCAGGCCCACGTTGGAATACAAGAAGAACCAGGCGAGCAGAATTTCAATCACTAACAGCTGAATAATAAAACGGATACGAATGCTTTTACGGTCGCGGCAGACAAGCAGCGCTAAACCGGCAACGACAAGCAGTGCCAACGCAAATTGCGCAATATGGGTCATGAGAGCTCCGAATAGTAGGCGGGGTAACGTTTCCCACGCCATTCTAGGTAACGAAAAAGCTAAAAATGCGATAAAACACGCAAAAGTATAATTATATCGTGGGAATAGCGCTAAGTTGAATAGCTTATCGCAGGGCGCTGGGTAGGGATGGTAAGCAAACGTAACCAATAAGAGAGCAGGCAACCCGGTTTGGGGATGCCCGTATCGCCGGCTAACGGGAGTTAACGAGCCTGAGTGAGGGACTGTACCGAATGGCGACGTACCAGCGTCGGCGTGAAGGTGTTGGTGACCGCCGTCAGCGCCTGACCTTGTGCCAGCGCAATCGCCAACTCGGCGGCTTGCGTTGACATGGCTATCACCGGATAGCAGATGGTGGTCAAACGTGGGCGCAAGTAGCGCGCGATAAGCACGTCGTCAAAACCTATCAGGGATACGGCTTGTGGTACCTCAATGCCGTTGTCGCTCAATACCGCCAACGCGCCCGCTGCCATCGAATCGTTGTAACACACCACGGCGCTGAAAGACACACCGCGACTCAGCAGTTCGCGCATCGCCGCCTCTCCGCCGGTTTCATCCGGCGCGGCGCGGGCGATCAGCCGGCTATCCAGCGCAATGCCTTGGTCGTGCAGGGCGGTGCTGTAGCCCTGTAAGCGATCGTCGGCGTCGGAAATCGGGTGATCGGAACAGAGAAAGGCAATGGTGCGATGCCCTTCCTGAAGCATATGCCGGGTTGCCAACCAGCCGCCGTGGCGATCGTCCAGCGCCACGCAGCGCGACTCAAAGCCGGGCAGAATGCGGTTGATCAGCACCATGCCGGGGACATGGTGCATAAACGCGCTCAGTTCCGCATCAGGCAACATTTTGGCGTGCACCACCAGCGCCGAGCAGCAGTGGCGCAGCAACTGTTCTATAGCCTGACGCTCCATTTCTGCGTCATGGTAGCCGTTGCTGATCAACAAAAAATTGCACGTCGCTCTGGCGGTGCTATCGACCGCTTTTACCATCTTCCCACAAAATGGATCGGACACATCCGCCACCACCAGCCCCAGGGTTTCTGCATGTTGATGCGCCAGTGCGCGCGCATTGGCGTTGGGATGATAGCGCAATTCTGCCATGGCGTTATGCACTGCCTCCCGCGATGCCTGGCTGGCTTTCGGCGAGTCATTGATGACCCGTGACACCGTTGCCACGGAGACGCCGGCCAGGCGTGCAACATCCTTTATGGTTGCCATCGGTGGTTTCCCTGTCTGTGTTGATGGTTATTGGTTTATGTGATCGGTATCAATATCAATCGCGCGTGTCGCTATTCTCATTTATCACGCTTACTGCCTACAATGAGGGTAATCGTTTACACAGCGTTTGCAACTGGCTTTTTTGCTATTTTTATCGCGCCGTGTGAAAACAGATTACACCCCATGCGCCCGTCAACGTACCAAAGGTATCTCTGCTGTTTAAGGAGTGTCAGGAATGTCGTTCGATCCCACAGAGCACCCGCATCGTCGTTACAATCCGCTTAGCGGCGAATGGGTGTTGGTTTCTCCCCATCGCGCTAAACGCCCCTGGCAGGGCCAGCAGGATGAGCCGGACAGGCGTCTGTTACCGGCTCACGATCCGGATTGTTTTCTCTGCGCAGGCAACCGCCGCGTTACCGGAGAGGTGAACCCGAATTACACCCACACCTATGTATTTCGCAATGATTTTTCAGCGCTGATGGAGCAAACCCCTGCGCTGGCGGCAACAAGCGATGATCCGTTGTTTCAAACGCAAAGCGTGCAGGGCACCAGTCGTGTTATCTGCTTCTCGCCTGACCACAGCAAAACGTTGCCGGAACTCTCACTGGGTGCGCTGGCACAGGTTGTCGCCGCCTGGTGCGAACAAACAGAAATACTGGGGAAACAGTATCCGTGGGTTCAGGTATTTGAAAACAAAGGCGCGATGATGGGATGTTCTAACCCGCATCCGCATGGGCAAGTGTGGGCCAACAGCTTTTTACCCACCGATATCGCCAAAGAAGACGGGCAGCAGCGCGCCTATTTCGAGCGTCATGGCACGTCACTCTTGCTGGATTATGCCCAGCGCGAACAGACGGAGCAGGTGCGCTGTGTGGTGGAAACGGAACACTGGCTGGCGGTGGTACCCTATTGGGCCGCCTGGCCGTTTGAAACGCTGCTGCTGCCGTGCAGTGCGGTGCAGCAGTTGCCGCAACTGACCGCCACGCAGCGCAGCGATTTGTGTCTGGCGCTGAAAAAGCTGACCAGCCGTTACGATAATCTGTTTCAGTGCGCGTTTCCCTATTCCATGGGCTGGCACGGTGCGCCGTTTATTGAAGGTGATAACGCACATTGGCAGCTGCATGCGCATTTCTATCCGCCCCTGCTGCGTTCGGCCAGCGTGCGGAAATTTATGGTGGGCTACGAAATGCTGGCGGAGCCGCAGCGTGATTTGACGCCGGAACAGGCGGCGGAGCGCTTGCGCAGCGTAAGCGATATTCATTTTCGGCAACAGCATGATGTGAACGATGGGACGAATTAACAGCGTGCGGCAACAGGTGGATGCCGTGTTCAACGCCACCTTTGGCTACGCGCCTGCGGTGCAGGTGCAGGCTCCCGGACGCGTCAACCTGATCGGCGAGCACACGGATTACAACGACGGGTTTGTGTTGCCCTGCGCCATCGATTACCACACGGTGATTGCAGCCGCCCCGCGTGCCGACAGTCTGGTTCGGGTGGTGGCCGTCAACATGGAAGAGCAGCAGGACAGCTTTGACTTAAAGCAGACGATTGAACCGCATCCACAGTATCTTTGGCCGAACTATATTCGCGGCGTGGTGAAGTATCTGCTGGCGCGTGGATTGACCCTGGGCGGCGTGGATATGGTCATTGCCGGGAACGTGCCAACCGGTGCCGGACTCAGTTCCTCCGCCTCACTGGAAGTAGCTGTCGGGCAGGTGTTTAAAACGCTCTATGCGTTACCGCTCAGCCCGTTGGATCTGGCGCTGAACGGCCAGCAGGCAGAAAACCACTTTGTCGGCTGTAACTGCGGCATCATGGATCAGTTTATTTCCGCGCAGGGCGTTGCGGGCCATGCGTTGTTGATTGACTGCCGTTCGTTGCAAGGCACGGCGGTGCCGATCCCGTCGGAGTTGGATGTTCTGATCATTAACTCTAACGTGCGGCGTGGTCTGGTGGACAGCGAATACAACACCCGGCGCGCGCAGTGTGAGGCGGCAGCGCGGCATTTTGGTGTGAAAGCGCTGCGTGATGTTTCATTGGCGCAATTTGAAGCCCACCGTGCGGGGCTGGATGCGATAGTGTCACAGTGTGCGCGCCATATCGTTACCGAAAACCAGCGCACGCTGGAAGCCGCAGCGGCACTTACGGCAGGCGATATCCCGCGTCTTTCCCGTCTGATAGCGGAATCGCACCGCTCAATGCGTGACGATTTTGCCATTACGGTGCCGCCTATCGACACGCTGGTTGCGCTGATTGACGACTATATCGGTGAGCGCGGCGGGGTACGCATGACCGGCGGCTGTGTCGTCGCACTGTTGCCTGCTGCGTTAACGGCAGAGGTATGTGAGCGGGTGGCGCGGGATTATGATGCGCCGCGCGATATTTGAAGCCAAAACGTGCGATAAATGGTGGGCTACTTTTGTTTCCGTCAGTGCAACGGAATTACACTGTTATTTTTCGTCGGGGTCGCTTTGACCCGTTCGGGCATTTAGATTAACTGGACAATATTTGTAGATGCTAGCTAATGAGACGCCATACAGTAATGCAAGCTGCTTTCTACTATGTCCGGACTCGAGTAATTTTTTAGCCTGCTCTTGCTGTGCGGAAGATAATGAGCAAGGTCTACCCCCGATGCGTCCCCTGCTTCTTGCTGCGGCTAAACCTGCCTGAGTACGCTCAACAATGAGTTCCCGCTCCATTTGTGCCAACGCGCTCATCACATGGAAGAAAAAACGGCCTGCGGACGTAGAGGTATCAATGGTATCCGTCAAGCTATGAAAATGGATGCCTTCATCTTCCAGTTTGGATATTAAAGTAATCAAATGTTTAATGCTTCGACCCAGCCTATCGAGCTTCCAGACCACCAGTGTATCGCCCGATTTCAGGCAGTTTAACGCGCGTTTTAATCCGGGTCTCTGGTCTGTTTTTCCACTGATTTTATCCTCAAAAATTTGCTCACAATTTGCGCAAATCAAGGATTTTTGCTGTAAATCGGTGTTTTGGTCATTTTTTGACACCCTCATATAGCCTATCTTTGCCATATTCGTCTCATTCTATCCCTTTGCAAGCCTTGTAATCGCTGGTTTTGGTCAAAATTTTAGCTAAATTCTCGATGTTATAAAACCTGGTTTGTTGGAAACGGTAGGTTGTGCAAAAAATGCACTGGATAAACATACCGGTGGAACTGTCAACGGAGGTGTCACATTAGGGCAAAATTTGACCATTTCATGGGGAGGTAGAACCGCCACTTATCAAGAGAATGGCGACATTCATGGGCCATTCTGGGGTGGGCATCTCAGCGGCTGGGTGGATAACAGAGTCAATGGTCGCGCTACCTGGGATTATGTCAATAGCACGTTCGTAAAAGATATTCGATTGGGGCATATGCAGGAGATTCAGATATGGCGAGGCACGGGTTATCGTGATGAACCTCATTATGTAATAACCGGCGTGTATAACGGAAACGTTGATGCCTATGTGGATTGTGTTCAGCGCCGGATCTTACAGAAAAACGTTAATGGTAACTGGATAAATGTGTGGTTCATGTGATGAAAAATATTAAAAATTTCAAACGCTACCATCCTGATTCTGTTGATAAAAAATGGCTAGAACACGCTGTTGGTGCAATTTTCCTTATCTCGGAAGATGGTCAAGACTGGTATGAGTGCCAGAAAAGCTTTCAGCCCGATACGATGAAAGTCGAGTATGAAGCCGACGGTGTAATACGCTCAATGGGCTACGATATCAGTGGGTTCTGTCCCGAAGGATGCAGCATAGCAGAAGTATTAGCATGGCCTCAGGAGGCCGCCCCTAACCGAAAATGGTGTTTTATCGATGGTGAGATTGTTCCACGTGTTTATACAGCAGATGAACTCAGAGAGCAAGCGACCCATAAACGAGACTATCTGCTTGAGCAGGCAGCAAAAATTATAGCGCCGTTGCAGGATGCGGTAGACCTTGACATGGCTTCAGAAGCCGAAAAAGCGGCACTGCTGGTCTGGAAAAAATACCGTGTGCTGCTAAACCGTGTCGATATCAGCAAAAGGCCGGATATTGCGTGGCCGGAAGCACCAAAAAAGTAGTGTGATAATCTGGGGTTAGTAACAAACCAACTCCCATGTTCTGGGCGCTTGAATCGCTGTCCTTGTATAATCAGCACTGATAATTAACGATTTTCCTTCTATTTCAACATAGGTGCCTAAATTACCCTCTGCGGCAATACCTTTGTATTTCACTGTCGCTGTCGCCGATAAGATGGCATGAGGAACCGGACAAGGCAACGTCACGGTATAAATCTGTCCGGCATACAGTGGTGGCGTGATGCCCCATTGCCTGATAAGCCCGGTATCACCACATTTCCACCATCCGTTGGTGACAAGATGAGCGGTATTTTTTGCGCCTTTCGCATTGATACGACTATCCACTTCTGCTTTGGTATAAGCGCCGACATTGCCTGCTGGTATACTGATATCTGCACTTCCATTAAAGGCTACTCCCGCGATTTTTCTGGCTGTTTGTAGACGTGTTGCTGACGCAGCGTTACCGTCAATATTACCGCTAATTAACGTGTTAAAAATCTGTTTATTAATCCACCGATTTTCTTTTTCCAACAAACCAAGGTTTTTCACAAATTGATTTTTGTCTGGGATGTCGGCCCCATTTTCATTTTTCGCTAGTTTCTGACTCAAAAGCTGCGTCACGCTTTCAGCAAATTTCGGGTTATTGCTGATGGCCTGCGCGAGCTTGTTGAGCGTATCTAAATCTGAGGGCGCATGGTCGACCACCGCATTCAGCCTGTCATTGACAATTTTTACCGCTTTGGGGGTTGCCGCTTCCGTTTCACTGTTGCTCTGGTTGGCATTGCTGAGCTTGACAAAACCTTTTTCACTTAAGCTCGCATCCGGGTGGTTTCTCGAGCACGTATGCGCGTTCAGCGCCGCTTCGGCCTCTTTCTAATTGCTGCTTTAACCAGGCGGTGCGATTCGCCAGTTCACGCGTGGGTCGGTTGGTTATGCCATCGGGCCCACCCAATACCGGGTCGGAGGTCTCTATCTGGTAGATACCGTCCTCCCAGACAGCGGTTTCTTTTAAATAGCTCATCTCTTCATTCTCCATCGGGCTTGATTCCATCGTGGGCGGTTTTTTAGTCACAGTGTAGTATTTTTACGTGTATTAATTAAGTTTTTTTGAATACCATTAACTGCTGCCATGATTATAGTGCCCGTTATAGGTCGCCTGCGCGTTATAGCGCAACGGTACCGCCGTATAATCCAGCGCCACCAGTTCGCTTCTCGCGGGCGCAAAGGCCGCGAGCGTCTCGCGTAATCTGGCCGCCTGGTCATTGGTAATCAGCTAGTTGAGGATGACCCGGTACAGTGCCCAGTGCGTCTCACTATCGGGATACGCGGTTGCCTGTTCCGGTTTAAGGGCCGCCTCCCCCTTCGGTTATCGTCACTTCCCCAAACCCCAGTGCCCGTATCATGGCGCGAATGGACCAGGGGGTGCCTTTATAGCGATGCAGCGTGATGGCCGATTTCAGCATCGCACGGCGAGCATCATCCGATTCTGCCAGAGACCAGCCATTAACCCCGGTTAACGCCAGCTGCTCTGCCAGCCAGGGCAAGGCCGACGCCTCGGTCATATCCAGCAGATAAACCAGCAGCGGCGTCAGGTCAATTTGCTGTAACCGTGCCGCCTGTGCCGCCAGCGCCTGAAAATGTTTCTCTGCCGCCAACAATGGCGGTAGCAGGCTGTTATCGGTCATCGCCGCTCTCCGTGCCCAGGGTCAACTGAATGTCGCTACAATGCGCCCATTGCTGCGCTGCCAGTACCGTCGGCTCAAGGGTCTTGAAACTCGTGAGCTGCACCCGGTAAACGCCCGACACTGACAAGGCGGCGATAATCTGGCTGGGCACAATATCCCGACCCAGCTGTTTAGCCTGGCGGGCGACATACTGCTCAGCGGCCTGCCGCGCCTGTTTCAGTACCGGCTCGCCCGGCTGGCTGGCATAACAGGTCAGTTGTGCACTAATCGCATAGTCAACCTTTTCGGGGGCCAGCACCTGCACTGTATCATTCAGCGGGCGAACCCGCTCTTCCGAGCACAGGGCCATGACCAGACTGAGTACCGTCTTGTCCGGCAGTCCGCTGATCAGCAGCGGATACAAGTTGACAGTACCCGGTTTCGGGCGGGTCACCGCCACATCACAAATCCCCGGATGGGCACTCATGGCATGAAAACGGTACGCTTCGCGTGAACCGGCGGTACTGAAGGAGGCGGGTGCCAGGCGAATACGGCTCCGCAAATGCTCATCGTCTTCAGCGTCTGAGCCGCCTTCGCTTGGCGTGGTATTGGTCACCTGGATATCCCCGTCATCGATGGCCTCCATCAGGGTGCTGATTTGCGCCGGTTGCCAACCGTTACCCTGTGTCCCCACCTCGCTGCAGGTGGCGCTCACCGTCACCGTTGATGCCGTCGGCGTCAGCCTGACTTCGCTGTCGGTGGTAAATATCAGGCTGTCCGTGGCGCTTAGCCGTGTGCCGGCCGGTATCGCTATCGTCACCGAGGGCGCGACCGCCAGCGAAAATTGCACAGTGGTGCGTGCCGGTTGTGCTGGGAGACGGTAAACGCCGACCAGCTCGGCCAGATAGTCCAGCATCGGGGCACGGGCAAAGGCCACCAGGTTTTGCTCAGCCGCCGACTGGATAGCGCTCAGCACCAGGGTTTCCCGGTAGGCGAACAGGTCAATCAATAACCGCTCGGCCTGTGCAGGCCACAGGGTTTTACCGCTGGCCGCTTCATAGGCCGTAATCATCTCGCGGGTAATGGCCTGCGCATCCGCTTCAACAAAAACCGGCTTCTCGAGGGTTAACGCCATGCCACCTCCGTTTGTTGGTGAGCCTGACGGCCTGGCCGTCGCCAGCGTAGCAGGAGATTGACCCGCTCACCCTGTGCATCCAGCGTAACCTGATGTAATTCGCATCGGGGCTCCCAGCGCCTGATGGCCTCTACCGTTTCCCGCACCACGTGCGGCAAGGCCCGTTCTACTGGCATATCCAGATAGCGATGCAGGTCACTGCCAAAATCCGGTCGATGGGGGTCGCTGCCTTTCGGGGTAGCCAAAATCAGTTGCAGGCACTGCTGAATATCCTCGACGCCACTGACCCGTTCACCCGATACGTGCAGCGCGGGTTGCCAGTCTGCGGTGCCAAGACCTGTCATTATGTTCATCAAACGCGTTCCTCCCTCACTTATAACGGCTTGCCGGTAGGCTTACCGTCATGTCCGTTGCTGTGTTGATGGTTTTGCAGCGACACCTGACCCGCCTGGATATCACCGCTGGCCTGGAGCGCGCCGTCAATGATGGCGGCCAGGCCACTGCCGCCCGAACCGCTCATACCACCCTAGTAAGTCAGTTGCTTTTGTACCGTCAGGTTGCCCGTTGCGACCGTATCCGGTGCATCCAAAAACAGGGTGTGACTTGCCTTCACCGTCGCGTTTTGCGTCTGGATCAGCACAGTGGCCTGGGTGGTCAGCGTCAGGGTCTGTATATTGCCCCCGATAGTCATCGCGTGGTTTTTTCGGTCATACTCGACAACGGTCCCGTCAGCAAAATCCACCCGCCGTTTATCACGGCAGGCGCTGGCCGGGCGGTCAACGTCGGAATACACCGCGCCCAACACCACGCCATCATCGCCGTCAGCATCCAGGAGTAGCATCACCTGCTCACCCAAATCCGGTAGCACGTAATCCTTGTTATCCTAGGTGTTGCGTTGTGGTACCGGCAGCCAGGCGGTGCGCAGGTTATCACAGGTCGGCAGGCGTACACGGACCCTGACATTTTTCTCATCAATCTGGCTGATGGTGCCGATCATCAATTGCAGTGCTTTCATGTTTGCTTTTCTCCGATTGTCGTCTCTTTTTCACTCAGCGGACCCACGCTGCCATCGGCTTTCACCCCTATCACCTGCTGCGGTGCAGGCTTATCCGCCCGAGCTGTTTTCCTGTTCGTGCGAGCAATCAGCCCCTGACCCAAGGTGAGTTCACAGGTGTAACCGCTTTGGCGCGACAGGGCATGGCGGACTTCGGTGATAAACCACACCCCGGACAGGCGACCAAAATCGTCAAGACGCACTGTTAACCCGGCTCGATACGCCGTATTGCCCGCCAGTTCCACCGTCGCCACCCGTTGATATTCATTATGCCGGTTCAGGCCCGCGCACACTTTGGCGGTGGCTTCTTCCCGGCTCCGTACCCGACTGTGCAGTCTTAAGGTATCCGCACTGGTCGTGCGTCCCTGTTTTTGATTCACCGTTTCCCGCGCCACTTCCCCTATCGTGCCATCGGCCTTGACGCCGACCGTGACCAACTGTTTGCGCTGGCTGTCCTGGTATTTCACCTTGGCCTGCTGGTAGATACGGTTAAGCGTATCGCGCAGGCTGTAATGACTTATCGCTGATGGGGTAATGACGTTAACCGGCGAGGCTTCTCGCAATCTGACGCGCTCAGAAAAAATTAGCTTGCTCGGCGTAACTTTAACGATATAGCCGTATTCCTCGGCCAGCCGGCGCAAAAAAGCCAGGTCGGTTTCATGTTGCTGCGTGACCCGATCAAGGGTCAGCGGCGCAATCTGCCCTTCCAGTGTCAGGTGGTGTTTTTGGGCAATCCTCCGGGCGATGGCCGCCAGGGTGGTCTGCTCAAATGCCCGGTAGCTCCGGGTTCGCAGCGCGGTGGTCACCGAAGCGGATAACCCCCGCAGCGACACCGTATCCGGTGGGCCACTGAGTTCTATTTCATCAATCGAAAAGGTACCACAGTGACGTAATGGCGCACCGACCATGCCGAGCGCCAGCGAAAGCGTATCGCCTTTGCCCGGATACCAGGCCCCGCGCCAGCGCCCGGTGCTGTCTTCCAGTTCGACAGCCAGCTCGTCAGACTGGCCACTGAGCTGATCGGTAAAACGGATCCCGAGCACATCCGGGGTGATATCATGCGTGATGTCTTTTTGGCCATAATGCAGGGTCCAGGTCGGGGTCGGTACCGCCTGTTGGTTTTCCGTCACCACCAGAACGGTACCGACACCGTGGTCTATAGATGGCGCGCAAGGCTTGTGGCAGGGTAAATCCACTTCGCTCATCACCAAACTGCGCCGCGTCTTTTTCCGACAGGCACAGGGTCAGGGTATTGACCGGGCCTTTCGGCGCGGTACCTACCAGGCCAATCACGGACGATTTTCACGTTTTGACCGGACGGGGTCCGCGTTCAATTTCCAGCGTATCAACGCCGTGATGGTTTTCTCTACTCATGGGGTGACCTCATTACTTTTTGTGTCTGCTGGCACTTTTCCGCGTTTTCTGGGGGTCATCGCTAACGATGTGCTGACCGGCTCTTCGATGGGTAGGGTCTCATCAGTAGAAAGGGCAACGGTGCTGCCCGATGATGTGATTGCCTGTGTCAACGGTGCCGCCACGATGGGGGCGACGCCGGTCTCTGCTTCGTTGCCCAGAAAGGTTAAATAGCCCTGCGCTTCCAGCACCAGCACATAATCATTATCCATCGGCAAGGTGACTTCCTGACCCGGCCAGAACATCACATCCAGGATGCTGCCATCCGGTAAGCGCAAAGCGGCCCCGTTCATCTGTTGGCCGTCATAACGATAACGGGCCAGTTTGCCGGTCGGGTGTTTGGCGGCCTGTAATCGCTGTTCAAAATCAGTCAGCGGCTTGGGGGGTTCAGGCGGCGCATCGGGATAATCAAAGCCCAAAAAAGTCAGATAGCCCTGCTCTTCCAGCGAGACAATAAACGGATGATCGACCGGCACATCGACTACTTGACCGGGATGAAACATCACATCCTGGATACGCCCATCGGCCAAACGCAGGGAAGTCCAATTGGGGAAATCACCGTTGTAGCGAAACTTCGCCATAAGCTACCTCGTTATTCTCTGTCTTCATAAACGCTTCCCTGGTAAGCGGTAAAGCGTCCTGCGGGGCGTCCTGCACAAACCAGGTTTCGGTTGCCACCGTCAGCGCGTATTGCCATAAGCCCTCGGATTGCCCCAAAAAGACCTCATCAATCAGCCACAGTGGGCGGCGACAGTCCGGCGGCATAAAGCCGCCCACGGCCTGACGCAGCGTATCGAGAAGGGCAATCGCCCCCTCGTTACCGTTAAGCTGGCGCATCACCAGGGTCAGCGTGAAATGCAGCACACGGGGCTGGAATACCATCCCCACATCCTGAATGTCGCCAAAACGCGAGCGGGCAAAACTGAGCAGTACCGCGCCGAGCGGATGATTGAGATGAAAGCGTTCCGGCTGCTCAGGAAAGAAAGTGACCTCCAGCTGCGGTAAACGTTTTGTCAGCAGGCCCAAAAGGGCACGCATGATATCGAGCGTCATTCAAAGTCCTCCAGTAAACCGCCGGGACCGCTAAAGCGCGCCGGACGGGCATGAACATGAAAGGCCCCCGGCTCCGGTATCGCCTGGCCTTGTCCCGCTATCCCGAGCGTTAATTTGCCGTCACGCAAGGCTTCCAGCTGCTTTTCGGTTTCAGTTTTTTCCACAGTAAGGCTCTCCGTTGTGGGATGAGGGTTGACAACCCCAGGCTCAGAAAAGGCCAGGGTCCTGGTGGTTAGCGAAGGGGGATCAGACGGGGTACCCACGTAGTGGTTCAATAACGCGCGTAGCCGAAGTAGCAGCGAGTCGTGGCTGTCATCCAGATCTTCGGTAAATTCCACCACCCCGTCCTCGGTATCCGCAAAAGAGACCGCGCGCAGCCCTTTAACAGCAGGCGGTTGTGCGCCAAGAAAACCGACATGGCGTAAATACAGGGCACCCGGAGCCGGATTATTCGGCGCGTGGGGTAAATAGAACGACGCCGAGATTTTCTTATAGCGGCCCACCGTCACCAGTTCAGAAAAAGCCGGATCAACCTGCTGCGGCTCTGCCAGCAGATCACGTCCTTGCGCCGACAGCTGTTTGATCCAGCCGTAAGCGGGCGCATCCGTGGTCGGATGGCCGGTCACTATCGGTGCTTCATGTAACGCCGGAGTAGGCATCCGCACAGGCGCGTAAATCCTGCTCGCTCACGTTCAGGACCTGCCCGTGGCTATCCGTATGCCGACCGCGCGTAAAAATATGCAGGGATTTCATGGCACCTCCATTGACATCATGGCAGCAGTCTATGCCGGATAGGCGCATTTCCCTTTTAAAGGGCTTTAAAGATTTTCATTGGCGTATTTTATTTCAGCATTCGCATGTCGCTTCCGCGAGCGGGCATAAACGGGTCAGGAAGGGGTTTATAAAGCTTTATAAAGGGCGGAAACGCGCTCGGGTATCGCGTTGTATCATTTAAGCACCCGAGCGCGTCAGGCAGCGCTTAGCGGAGGCTAGCCTGTTGCAAATAATCAAGGACATCATCGAGCAGCTGGCGTTTGACTTCAGCCTGTAGCTGTCCCCCCTTGGATACCGGAAGGTAAGGGCGCGGGGGCAGCGTCACTGACCCACCGCGCCCCGCTTTCCCACCCTGTTGATGAAGTCGGGCATAAACGCGATTCGTGCCGACCATAGCCTGGTGCACATCATATTCCGGCGTCACGCTGCGGCGCAAATACCCGTCACGGGAGAGCGTCATGCCCTGGCGCGCCAGCGCCGCGACCGACGGTTGCCAGCGTGGCCGCCCCTGCGCCTCAAAGTTCAGGTCGGTAGCCGTTTTCAGCGTTTCAGACCAGATGCGCATCAGCGGCGTCAGGTCGTAAGCGGCGTTCTCCAGTTACTTCAGCGCCTGTTTCAGGTCGTTATCGTTTATCTCAATCGACAGGAGAGTGGGTTTCATTTAGCGCCCCCGAGTGCTTTGATAGCAACGGCGTGTAACGGCCCCTGATAGCGGGTTAAGTCCGGTCGATACCCTTCACCGGGATTATACGACCAGCCGATATCCTGGGAAAACACAGTATGATTGTCGAGCATCAGCTGGGCCACCGGCTGCATTTCGCCGGTTTTGCGCGAGACCACTTGCAACGACCAGCGCAGACGGTCACCGGACGTTTCCACCGTGAGCCCACGCGCTTTGATGTCCCGTTCAGACAGGGCCATCACACTGCAGCGACAGCGCCAGCCATTGGGCGGATAGAGCGCGCGCCATACCGGGTCATCTGCCGGAAACACCCGGCCATGCAGCGCCAGGTGGCTTTTGCGGGTACGGTTATCTCGTATCGCCACATACATCCAGTAGGGACGGGCCTCAACATTCTCCCGCATTTCTGCCCAGCGCCCGGCGTTGTAGAGGGTAGTCAAATTGGTGCGATAAATGGTCTCCAGTCGCTGCGGGCTGCCTAATTGCACCGTGACCGGCTGCCCGCTCACTGGGTCGGTGATATCCTGTTCGCCCCACCATCCTTTGGCCTGCAGTACCGGGGTCAATTCCCGGGCAAACCACTGACCGGTTTTGCCTTCCGCCAGGGCGGGTTTCCAGCGCCTGATAAATGTCCTGCAGAATATCCAGTTGTGTCACCTTGGCCACCGTCGCACTCTGGGCATGGGCTGCTTGCCAGACGTCCTGCCAATCCCAGAAAAAGGTAAAACCCTTAGCTTTTAACCGTCATTCCGCACCTGATTTTTCTTTTTTCGGGACTTGACGGTATTCTGAAGTTCTGAATTTATTACTGCTTTTTGCAGACCAATCAGCATGAGTACTCCCCACGTTACCATCCGTAACCTTGATC
>NZ_JBPETA010000020.1:0-28751 GCF_051710365.1 Symbiopectobacterium sp.
AAAGGAATATCGACGGATCGCCACACGTTATGAAAAAACGGCAAGAAACTATCTAGCAATGGTGAAACTGGGCTGCATCCGCGTGTTTTACCACCGGTTACGCAATTAAGGGACACAGCCTAGATGAGCAATTGGAAAAATCCTTTGGTTTCCGCCTGCCGGTGGATTCTGTCCCCGTGCGCTTTACCTCCTGGATGGGCGGCGACCGCGACGGCAACCCAAACGTGACCGCCAAAATCACCCGTCACGTCCTACTACTGAGCCGTTGGAAAGCCGCAGACCTGTTTTTACGCGATATTCAGGTGCTGGTGTCCGAGCTTTCCATGTCGGAATGCACACCGGAACTGCGTGAGCGCGCCGGTATCGCAGAAGGGGAAGAGGTTCAGGAACCCTACCGCGTTATTATGAAATCCCTGCGTGCGCAGCTTAACGCGACCCTGACTTACCTTGAGGGCAGCCTGAAAGGCGAGCGCACGCTGCGTCCGCACGATCTGCTGGAACACAACGGACAGCTGTGGGAACCGCTGCACGCGTGTTACCAATCGCTACATGCCTGTGGCATGGGCATTATCGCCGACGGCCAACTGCTCGATACCCTGCGCCGCGTGCGCTGCTTCGGCGTGCCGTTGGTACGTATCGATGCGCGTCAGGAAAGCACGCGTCACACCGAAGCGCTGGCGGAAATCACCCGCTACCTTGGGCTGGGCGACTACGAAAGCTGGTCTGAATCCGACAAGCAAGCGTTCCTGATTCGAGAATTAAGTTCCAAACGTCCGCTGTTGCCCCGTCAGTGGGAACCGAGCGCAGAAACCAAAGAAGTGCTGGATACCTGCCAGGTGATCGCCGAAGCGCCGCAGGGCTCTATCGCCGCTTACGTGATCTCTATGGCGCGCACACCGTCCGATGTGCTGGCCGTACACTTGTTGTTAAAAGAAGCGGGCTGCCCGTTCGCCTTGCCGGTCGCTCCGCTGTTTGAAACGCTGGATGACCTGAACAACGCCGACAATGTGATGAAACAACTACTGGGTATCGATTGGTATCGGGGCTTTATCCAGGGCAAGCAGATGGTGATGATCGGCTATTCCGACTCCGCCAAAGATGCAGGCGTGATGGCGGCTTCCTGGGCGCAATACCGCGCGCAGGACGCACTGATCAAAACCTGCGAGAAAGCAGGCATTGCGCTTACGCTGTTCCACGGACGCGGCGGCTCCATCGGTCGCGGTGGCGCACAGGCTCACGCCGCCCTGCTGTCACAACCGCCGGGCAGCCTGAAAGGCGGCCTGCGCGTCACCGAACAGGGCGAAATGATCCGCTTCAAGTTCGGTTTACCGGAAGTGACCATCAGCAGTTTGTCGCTCTATACCGGTGCTATCCTTGAGAGGCCAACCTGCTGCCGCCGCCAGAACCGAAACCGGAATGGCACGACATAATGGATGAGCTTTCTCGCGTGTCTTGCGATATGTATCGCGGTTATGTGCTTGAAAATCAGGACTTTGCACCTTACTTCCGCGCCGCAACGCCGGAACTGGAACTGGGTAAACTGCCGCTCTGCTCACGCCCGGCCAAACGCCGCCCAAACGGTGGTGTAGAAAGCCTGCGCGCTATTCCGTGGATTTTTGCCTGGACACAAAACCGCCTGATGCTGCCAGCCTGGTTGGGCGCGGGCGCTGCGCTGCAAAAAATCGTGGAAAATGGTCAGCAGAAAGCGCTGGAAACCATGTGCCGCGACTGGCCGTTCTTCTCCACGCGTATCGGGATGCTGGAAATGGTGTTCGCCAAAGCGGACCTGTGGCTGGCGGAATACTACGATCAGCGTCTGGTCGACGAAAAGCTGTGGCCGTTGGGCAAAGAGCTGCGTGACCAGTTGGCGGCAGATATCAACGTGGTGCTGCGGATTTCCAACGATGACCATCTGATGGCAGATTTGCCGTGGATTGCTGAGTCTATCGCGCTGCGTAACGTCTATACCGACCCATTAAACGTGCTGCAAGCCGAGCTGTTACACCGTTCGCGTGAGCAGGAGAACCCCAGCCCGGAAGTGGAACTGGCGCTGATGGTGACCATTGCCGGCGTGGCAGCGGGTATGCGCAACACGGGCTAACCGCAACAACGCTCTGTTCCCGCCTCGCACTGAGGCGGGATATCGCCTTGCTTTACCTAGTCAACCAGATACTTACGCTGCAACTGGTAGCGCGCGTCATCATCCAGCCCATAGTCCGTCGCCAGCCAACGGTTTATAGACCCGTACTGCTCCTTAATGGTTTTTAGCGCAGTGGCCAAAAACATTTCCCTCACGGACAGAATGTAGGAGAAGTCCGATAACTCCTTCTCACTCATGGTTTCTGCCAAACTGGTCAGTAATTCGTTACGAAAAGGAGCCAGCGTGGTATCTGTCAGCAGGTAATCTTCCATCACCGTTTTTTCATCTACCCCCAGAGCGAACAGTACCAACGCTACGCCAATACCTGTGCGATCTTTTCCGACAGCGCAATGCTGCACCAATGCCCCTTCTTCTGGCCTCAGCAATAGCGCCACCAGATGACGATAAGCCGGATTATTGAAAGGCAACTGGCGGTAAAGCATTAACATGAAGGCTTGTGCATCAAGGTCATACGCTTTTTTTTCGCGTGCAGATTCCAGATCTGCCGTGACCTGATGCCGAACCGGGTTAGCCGGGCAGGCGTGATACTGTGCGCCGGTCCACAGGACATCGGGTCTTTGCGCCGCCTCAGCCACATCGCGGTAATCAACGACATGAGAGACGGGGACGCCCGCCAGATGCTCGCAATCCGCCGGACTAAGACGGTGTAATGCCCCAGCTCGAAACAGTCTAGTCGCACGAATAGAACGGCCATCCGCCGTACGCAATCCACCTAAATCACGGAAATTGATGCCACCCTCTAACGCAACCAGAGAGGGATGGCGTGGTGCTGATGTTGTCATACTACTCCTTGCAATACGTGGCGGAAAACTCAGGCACTCAATAGCCGGCGTGCTGCATCCAGCACCACCGTAACGGCAGCGGTTTCTGCCAGTTTCATCGTCGCAACATCCGGCGTTTCCTGCTGGGTGCGGTTGACGATCACGCCTGCGACCATGCCCGCCCGCAATCCCTGACTGGAACACATGGTAAGCAGCGTGGCCGACTCCATTTCATAATTCAGCACTCCCATGCTTTGCCACTCTTGCATCGAGCCTTGAAAACGCCGCACGACGCGCCCAGAATAGGTATCGTAGCGCTCTTGCCCCGGATAAAACGTATCCGAAGAGGCGGTTACGCCAATGTGCAGCGGGAAACCGGAGGCCTTCGCAGCATCAACCAGCGCGGCAGTGCACGCAAAATCGGCCACGGCCGGATACTCTAGCGGCGCAAAGTGCAGGCTGGCACCGTCCAAACGCACTGCTGCCGCCGTCACCAACACGTCACCCACATTCATATCAGGCTGGATCGCCCCGGTGGTGCCCACGCGCAGAAAGGTTCTGACGCCTAATTGCGCCAGTTCTTCCACCGCAATGGAGGTCGAGGGGCCGCCAATACCCGTAGAGCAGATAACCACCGGTTGCCCTGCAAGCGTAGCACGCCAGGTGGTAAATTCACGGTGCGCGGCCAGAAACACAGGGTTATCCATCTCGCGCGCGATTTTTTCAACCCGCGCCGGATCGCCCGGGCACAATGGCTAACGTCGCCCCTTGCAGCCCCTGTTTGGTTAACCCCAGGTGGAACACATCAGATTCAGACATACTCGTCTCCTCATCATGGGCAAGATAGTACCGTTTATTATCCTAGCGCATCAGTACCCTAACAGCAGTGATATATCTCACTACCAAAAGAAACCAATACAGTGGTATACACTTATAAATTGCGCGTTGTCACACCAATAATCCCTTTTATGCTCAAGAGGAGAACAACCACCATGAAAGTGGCCGAACCGCTGGAACTCCGACAAACCGATCGGGCGATGACCCGTGCCGTTACGCCCCATGCCGAGTCAACTATCCTCACCGACAGCCAAGGGATTATCGCGGGTGAGACCACCATTCCGTCCCAAGGTGAGCAGCTTCCCGCCTACCTCGCCAAACCGGCATCAGGCGACGTGCCTTATCCCATCATTCTGGTGGTGCAGGAAATTTTTGGGGTGCATCAGCATATTCAGGATGTCTGCCGTCGGCTAGCGAAACAGGGTTATCTTGCCATCGCGCCAGAACTGTATTTTCGTCAGGGCGATCCACATCAGTATGATGATATTCCGACGTTGCTGAGCGGATTGGTCAGTAAAGTGCCGGATGCACAGGTGCTATTGGATCTCGATCGCGCGACCAACTGTGCCGTGCGACAAGGCGGCGATGCCAACAAAATAGGGATTACCGGCTTCTGTTGGGGCGGACGCATCAGTTGGCTGTATGCGGCGCACAATCCGCAGTTGAAAGCCGCGGTTGCCTAGTACGGTAAATTTTCCGGTAACAAAACCCTGACCACGCCGAAAAACCCGGTTGATATCGCAGCCTATCTCAGTGCACCCGTGCTCGGTTTGTACGGCGCAGAAGATGGCAGTATCCCGCTCGATCAGGTAGAGCTGATGCGACAGGCGCTACGCGCCGCCAACGCCACGGCGGAGATTGTGGTGTATCCCGAGGCGGGACACGCTTTCCATGCGGATTATCGCTCCAGCTACCATCAAGCGTCTGCTCAGGATGGCTGGCAGCGTATGCTGGCGTGGTTTGCGCAATACGGTGTGAAGTAAGCAGAAAAAAACGCAGGGAGAAACCGCCCTGCGTTTGGTACCAACTTCGTGAGGTTAAGCTTCAGTGGCGCGCAAGCGCTGCGCCGTTTCGACCATGTTAGCCAGCGATTGACGCGTTTCCGGCCAGCCGCGCGTTTTCAGGCCGCAGTCCGGGTTGACCCACAGGCGCTCGGCGGGAATACGCTGCGCCGCTTTACGCAACAGCGCCTCAATCCATTCCACGCTCGGTACGTTCGGTGAGTGGATGTCGTACACGCCCGGCCCGATTTCATTCGGGTACTCGAACTCTTCGAACGACTCCAACAGCTCCATGTCGGAACGCGAGGTTCCAATGGTGATCACATCCGCATCCAGTGCCGCAATGGAGTCCATGATGTCGTTAAACTCGCAGTAACACATGTGGGTGTGAATCTGGGTGTCATCCCTTACCACGGCCGCATTCAGACGGAATGCTTCCACGCCCCATGCCAGATAAGCCTGCCAGTCAGAACGGTGCAGCGGCAGCCCTTCACGCAGTGCCGGTTCATCAATCTGGATAATACCGATACCTGCACTTTCCAAATCCGCCACTTCATCACGCAGTGCCAGCGCGATCTGCTTGGCAATGGTTTCACGGCTGACATCTTCGCGCGGGAACGACCAGCACAGGATGGTCACCGGCCCGGTCAACATGCCTTTTACCGGCTTGTCGGTCAGGGATTGGGCATACTTTGCCCACTCGACCGTGATCGGTTCCGGGCGGCTAATATCACCGATGATCACTGGCGGCTTCACGCAGCGTGAACCGTAGCTCTGCACCCACCCGTTTTGAGTGAAGATAAAGCCGTCCAGGTGTTCACCAAAATACTCGACCATGTCGTTACATTCTGCTTCACCGTGCACCAATACGTCCAGACCCAGACGTTCCTGCTCGACAATCGCCTGTTTGATGTGTTCAGCGATGCCGGTACGGTAGTTGTTACCATCAAGGCGGCCTTGCTTGAAGTCCAGACGCAGGCCACGAATTTCCGTGGTTTGCGGGAAGGAACCAATGGTGGTAGTCGGCCAGTCGGGCAGATTGAAACGTGCGCGCTGTGCCTCGGCACGTACCGGATAGGCGTGTTGACGCTGGCTATCCTGAGCGGTGATCGCCGCCAGACGCTGAGTCACTGCCGCATTGTTAACACGCGTTGAGGTGCTGCGCGCACGAATCGATGCGCTGTATTCCACCAGAGCAGCACCCTCGCCGCTGTTCAGTGCCGCTGTCAGCAGCGACAGCTCAGCACACTTCTGCAATGAGAAGGCGAACCAGCTTTTAACTTCGTCATCCAGACGCGTTTCCACGCTCAGATCGATCGGGCTGTGCAGCAGAGAATAGGAAGAACCGATCCACAGTTGACGCTGCCCGACCAGCGGTTGCAGGCGTTCAAACCAGGTGCTGAGATCCGCACGCCACACGTTACGACCGTTAATCACACCCAGTGATACCAGCCAATCAGCCGGCAGTTGTGCCAGCAGCGCAGCGGCATCATCCTTGCCGTGCACCAGATCCACATGCAGACCTTGTACCGGCAGCGCACGGAGGGTATCCAGGTTATGGCCGATGCTGTCAAAATAGGTGGTCAGCAGCAGTTTGACCGAGCCCTGCAACGCATCGTAAGCCGGTTTAAAGGCATCCAGCCACTCTTGCGGCAGTTCCAGCACCAGTGCTGGCTCATCAATTTGCACCCACTCGATACCACGTTTTGCCAGCACCTGTTGATACACCGGCAGAATGTCTTTCAGCAGGGAGAGACGATCGAATGCGTCACCCTTTACTTTGCCCAACCACAGGTAGGTCACCGGCCCCAGCAGCACAGGTTTGACCTTGTGGCCCAGCGCCAGCGCTTCATCCACTTCGTCGAGCAGTTGCGTCCAGGTCAGGGCAAAACGCTGTCCCTGAGTGAACTCGGGCACCATGTAGTGGTAGTTGGTGTTAAACCATTTGGTCATCTCTGCGGCGGCCGCCGGTTCGCCCGTCGGCGCACGGCCACGGCCAATGCGGAACAGCGTGTCGATATCAACTTTGCCATCGGCATTTTGGTGGCGCGCAGGCACGTTACCCAGCAGCAGGCTGGTGGTCAGAACGTGATCGTACCAGGCAAAATCACCCACTGGAAGCAGGTCAACGCCAGCGTCTTTCTGCTGTTGCCAGTGACGTGCCCGCAGCGATTTGCCCACTTCCAGCAGTTCAGCCTGAGTAAGGTTGCCTGCCCAATAGCCTTTTTGCGCTTTTTTCAGTTCACGGCGCAGTCCAACGCGCGGAAAACCCAGTGTGTGATTTAAAATTGCCATCGTTGATCCTCATTTAGCCGTCCAGATGTTTACACATCCATAATCAATAGGTACTGTATAATGCACAAGCGCAAATTATTCACTGTCATTGTGAAGGACTCTCATGATCGAACTGAAACACTTACGGACACTGCAAGCACTGCGCGGCACAGGCTCGCTGGCAGCCGTTGCCGCGCAGCTTCACCAGACGCAATCGGCGCTTTCCCACCAGTTCAGTGAGCTGGAGCAGCTTCTGGGTTTTCGGCTGTTTGTACGTAAGAGCCAACCGCTGCGCTTTACTCCTCAGGGGGAAATCCTGCTGCAATTGGCCGATCAGGTGTTGCCCCAGATTCAACAGGCGTTGCAGGCATGCAACGAACCGCATCAGACCACGCTGCGTCTGGCGATTGAGTGCCATAGCTGTATTCAGTGGCTGACGCCCGCTCTGGAGCATTTCCACAACCAGTGGCCGCAGGTGAACATGGACTTCAAATCCGGTGTCACCTTTGATCCCCAACCGGCACTGCAACAGGGGGGAATTGGATCTGGTGATGACATCGGACATTTTGCCGCGCAGTGGGTTGCACTATTCACCGATGTTTGATTTTGAAGTGAGACTGGTGCTGGCGCCGGACCATGCATTAGCGAGTAAAGAGACGATTTCACCGGAGGATCTCGCCAATGAGATCCTGATGATCTATCCGGTTCAGCGCCAGCGCCTGGACATCTGGCGTCATTTCCTGCAACCGGCTGGCATCAGTCCAACGCTAAAGAGCGTGGATAACACCCTGTTGCTGATTCAGATGGTGGCGGCATGCATGGGTATTGCCGCGCTGCCACACTGGGTAGTGGAAAGTTTTGAGCATCAGGGTTTGGTGGTGACCAAAACGCTGGGTGAGGGGTTGTGGAGCCGACTGTACGCTGCGGTACGCGATGGAGAGCAGCGCCGAGGCCTTTATTCGTTCTGCCCGCCAGCACGCGTGTTCGCATCTGCCGTTCGTTCGGGATGCTGCACGACCCAGCGCTGGTGTACCCACAAAGCCGCAAGGATAATCAGAGACCCCAGCGCGAAACGCCCCCAGTCGGGCGTCTTCTGCCAGAAGAGGAAGTTAACCAGTAGTCCGGCAGGGACGTGAAAGTTGTTCATGATACTCAGCATGCCCGCATCCACCTTGGTAGCACCGTAGTTCCACATGAAATAGCCCAGGCCGGAGACAATCGCCCCCAGGAAAACCAACACGCCCCACTGTATCGGGGCAGTGGGTAGCTTGGTGAAGTTGCCAAACAGTCCCCACGCTACCAACGTCACCAACCCCGCCCCCAGATAGAACCAGGAAAACGCACTGTGCTGCGGCATCGGGTGCAGCTCCATCAGGCGTTTATAGCCCACTTGCCCTGCGGCGAAGCAAATGTTGGCAGCCTGAATCAGCAGAAAACCATGCCAAAAATGCGCACTGACGCCATGATAGTGGATGACTACGGCCCCCAATACTGCCAGCAACGCGCTAAAGGCATAGCCCCAGCGCAAGCGCCGCCCGCTGATTACATCGTAAATCAACGTGACGTACAGCGGCGTCATTACTGAAAACAACAGCAGGGTCGGAACATCGAGATAGAGATAACTACGGAACAGCAGCAGGTACATCACGCCCAGTTGGATCACGCCGATCAGCAAATACAGCCCCAATACTTTGGCTGAATACCCACGCCAACGCAGGAACGGCAGAAAAACTACGGCGGCCAGCACTAAACGAAACATGGCAGAGAACCAGCTATCGACCTGCCCCGCCAGATATTCGCCAATCAGGCTGAATGAAAATGCCCACAGAATGGTGGTAATGACCAGTAATAACACGCTGACACCCTAGTAAAAACGATAAGGGGCCATTGTACCGCATTGGCTGCATAATCCTCGACCAATGCGGTTTACATTTGGTTTATATACCAACAATCAGATTTGCCAGCGCAGCCAGGCAAAAAAGACGTTGCCGTTGTTGTAGGTGCCAGGAATGTAGGTCGCCTGAAAGGAGAGGCGCTGATAGTTCACCGAGACCAGCGGCAATAGCACCGGAATCGGGATATAGTGCCAGTTGTCCCGCATAGTAACGCCAGCGGTGAAACCCGCACCCAATTGGAAATCCGGATTCGTGGTAGGCGTCCAGCGTTTCTCAAAGCCATAACCGCCGATGGGCCCCCATTTGTTGAAGGAATCCTTGAAGGCCATCAGGTACAGACCGTGCCAATCGCCCTCGGCATCCAGACGTGACACGCCATAGCACGCACCCCAGGGACGTTCATTGTACTTGTCGGTTTTCTCTTTGTCGTAAGTCCAGCGGTTATGCCAGGTGATAGCCGGGATATAGAGATCCTGACTTGACGAGTTCGACCAGGTTTCTGACAGATTAAATTTGGCTTTTTGCCACCAACTGCCCTGCACATTGCTCTGCACAGACTCCTTCGACATTTCCACGGCGGAATCCGTTGGGGCAGCGAGAGAAGGAAGCGAGAACAGAAAAGGGAAAAGGGTAAATATCACTCGCATCAGATACATCTTTGCTTCTCGTAAACCATCAATATTGTTGCGAGACCTGAACCGTCAGATGACAGGGAAAGTCTGGTTTAGGGAAACAGACCCCGGGTAAAAGGCCTGTCCAAAGCGGTATTATGACGGATTCACACGCTATATTGCGTGTAATTGTCGGTGAAGCGGCAATATTTAAGATATTTCTTATAAGAAAATATCTTAGTTCAGCTGAATATTCGGATAGTATGCGATATAAGTAGGGAAAATCATTTGAAAAACAGCTTACGATAAGAAGAACTCAAATCCCATCGCCGTATTCAAATCCCCGATTGATCCCATTGAAGTATTGATCCATGTCCATCGCGGGTTTGTCGCTTTCCGGACGCCCTACAATGCGCGCTGGCACACCCGCCGCCGTGGTATGCGCCGGAACCGGTTGCAACACCACGGAACCTGCGCCAATTTTTGCGCCACGCCCGACTTCAATATTACCGAGAATCTTGGCACCCGCGCCGATCATGACCCCTTCGCGGATCTTGGGATGGCGATCGCCGCTGGTTTTCCCGGTCCCGCCCAAGGTGACAGATTGCAGGATAGACACGTCATTTTCCACCACCGCCGTCTCACCGATCACAATCCCGGTGGCATGATCGAGCATGATCCCACAGCCAATGGTCGCAGCCGGGTGAATATCGACGCCAAAAGACACCGAAATCTGGTTCTGAAAATATATGGCCAGCGCTTTGCGCCCCTGATACCAGAGCCAATGACCAATGCGGTAGGCCTGAAGCGCATGAAATCCCTTCAGGTAAAGCAGCGGCGTGGAGTATTTATCCACCGCCGGGTCACGCTGACACACCGCGCGAATGTCGCACGCGGCTGACAGAATCATTTGCGGATCGGCACGGTAGGCCTCTTCCACCACTTCGCGAATGGCGATCGCCGGCATGATGGAATTTGCCAACTTGTTCGCCAGCATATAACTCAATGCGCTGCCCAGGTTTTCATGTTTCAGCAATGTGGCATGAAAAAAGCTGGCCAACATCGGCTCGCAATCAGCCAGCGATCGGCCTTCTGCTTTGATATTTGCCCACACCAATTCCAATTCATCAGTCGACATTGCCTTCACTCCCCTGCCGCACCGTTCATTGCGATGCGCTGACACGTTGCATTTATTGTTATCGCCCGGCACGCTTGCCAAAGACTCGCGTAGCCGCCAGCATACGATATAAAAGCCAAAAAACGCCAGAAGACCAGCGTCACCGTTGGCCTCAAGGGATAACGTTGTATTATTCGCGCTCGCTTTCGTCTTTGCGCGTTCTACCAAGCAGGGTAAGCGCCGCTTCGCGCGCGGCCTTGCCACAGTATAAAACCTGCCACAGTTGTTCACTGATGGGCATTTCTACCCCATGACGCTGCGCCAACACCAGCACCTCTTTGGTATTGCGATAACCTTCCACCACCTGACCAATCTGATCCTGAGCGCTTTGTACATCCAGCCCCTGGCCCAGCATCATGCCAAAGCGGTGGTTACGAGATTGGTTATCGGTACAGGTCAGCACCAGATCTCCCAGCCCCGCCATCCCCATAAACGTGGCGGGATCGGCCCCAAGCGCCACGCCAAGCCGCGTCATTTCCGCCAGCCCACGCGTGATAAGCGCCGTGCGCGCATTGGCACCAAAGCCAATGCCATCGGACATGCCAGCGCCAATAGCAATCACATTTTTTACCGCGCCGCCAAGCTGAACGCCGATAAGATCGGGGTTACTGTAAACGCGAAAACTCTTACCACAGTGCAGCAACGTTTGCAGATCGTCAGAAAACGTTTTGTCTGTCGCGGCCAGCGCGATAGCGGTGGGTAATCCCGCCGCGAGTTCTTTCGCGAACGTCGGACCAGAAATCACCGCCAGAGGAATCTCTTCACCTATTGCTTCCCGCGCCACATCTTGCAACAAGCGCCCGGTTTCTGCCTCCAACCCTTTTGTCGCCCACACCAAGCGCGCATCGGCACACAGCAGCGGTTTTAGCTGACGCAGCACATCACCAAACACATGGCTCGGCACCACCACCAAAATATCGCGACTCGCCGCCAACGCCTGCGCTAAATCAGACTCGAGGTGCAGCGTATCGGGGAAAGGCACATCCGGCAGGAACGCCTGGTTACACCGGGCGGCCTGCAATGTCTGTATGTGCGCAGGATCGTGTCCCCACAGCACCACGGAGTGGCCATTGCGGGCCAGCGTAATCGCCAGGGCGGTGCCGTATGAACCGGCACCGACCACTGTCATGGAAGCATTAGCGGTGCTCATCAGGCATCCAGGCGCGGTGCGCCGTTTTCACCTTCTGCGGACTGCCCTTCCGTTTGCTGTTGCAGATAGTTCATGAACAGCGCATCGAAATTCACCGGCGCCAGATTCAACTGCGGGAATGTACCGCGTGTCACCATGCTGGTCACACATTCACGCGCATACGGGAACAGAATGTTCGGGCAGTAAGCGCCCAGGCAATGTGCCAGTTGCGTGCCTTCCAGACCGCCAACGGTGAAAATACCCGCTTGCTGAACTTCACACAGGAACGCGGTATTTTCGCCCAACGTCGAAGTTACCGTTACGCGCAGCACAACTTCATACACGTCTTCCGCCAGTTGGCTGGACGCCGTATCCAGATCCAGTTTAACTTCCGGTTGCCAATCCTGTTGAAACACCTGAGGAGCATTAGGCGCTTCAAAAGAGACATCCTTGGTGTAAATACGTTGAATCTGAAAAGTCATTTCGGCGGAGTTTTGTTCGGACATGTTGGCTAATACCTTTAATGTTAACGTTTTTGATGCGCCGCATTCACCGTGTGGCAGCGGACGCCAATGTGTGCATTTAAAATCGAACAATGCGCGCAGGAAACCTGCGCCTGGTTACAACCTACCATACCTTTACGGCATGCTTTAAAGACATTCGGCTTGCGCCATCGCGCTTATTTACCCTGCACCAGCGGAAGATTCTCACCGCTCCAGCCGGACAGGCCGTCTTTCAGAACAGACACGCGTTCAAAACCGGCTTTCAGAAAGTTGTCAGCGGATTCACGCGAGCTGATACCGTTCACGCAAACGACGATCACAGGGCGTGCTTTATGTTTCTCCAACTCGCCCAGACTGCCATTCTTAATGTCGTTAGGCAGCAGGTTGATGGCGTTGGCAATGTGACCACGACGGAAATCATCACGGTTGCGCAAATCAACGATAACCGCTTCTTCTTTATTGATAAGTTGAATGGCTTCGCCACGCGCGATTTCTTTCACCTTGGAAAGCTTACTTTTCACGGTCATGACAATAACGGCAACCAACAGTGCAACCCAGGCGATACTCATAATCGGATGCCTGCTTACGAACGACATAATCTCTTGCATGGGGGGTAACAGCTCCCGAATCAGTTAATCAACAAAAATCAAGGTTTCTGAGTATACCTATGCAGTACAGCAATTACAGCCTGTAACAACCAGTAAGCCGCTAAACTGTAACTCTATCTGTGGCATGAATCAGAAAAATCGTAGCGACCGCCGCTAACGGTTGTGCCATTTTATGCGTATTGCACCCTTTTTATCTATGCTTGATGCAGTTCATCCTGTGTAAACCTTACCCAAGATGCGCACCTCTGCAACATGTCCTTTCATTACCGGAGAGAGAAAAGCGCGGTAGGATGACTGGTCAGGGGCTGCCCATCGTGAAATAATCCCATCTTATGAATAAGAAAGCGTCAGTGGTCTCGCCCCGAGTACCATGCAGTGTGCCTGCTCAGGGTTCAAGCACAGGCAAATCGCCGCTGCATGCGCTGCTCGCGATATGTATCAGCGCGGTTTGCTTTGGGGCTTTTGCGTGGCCGACGCTCGGGCTCGGTGCCGATAATCAGCAACAGCTCAAGACCCTGCAACAGGATATCGCGGAGAAGGAAAAACGCGTTCAAGAGCAGAAACAGCAGCGCAGTACGCTGCTCAACCAGTTGCAGCAGCAAGAACAATCCATCGCCCGGGCCAGTCGCCAACTGCGTGACACCACGGGAACGCTTGCCACACTTAGCGAAGAGCTTAAAGCGTTGGCAACCTCCATCACCAAACTCGAAAGCCAAAGAAAGCAGCAGGAAGCGCTGCTGGCACGCCAATTAGACGCCGCCTTTCGTCAGGGTCAACACAACGGCTTGCAACTGATCCTCAGCGGCGAAGAGAGCCAGCGCAGCGAGCGTATTTTGGCCTACTTTGGTTACCTGAATGAAGCGCGCCAGCAAAACATCGCTGAGTTGCAACACACCCGCACCGAGCTCGCCGCGCAGAAACGGCAGGTAGAGCAGAAGCAAGCAACGCAAAAAACGCTGCTCGCCGAGCAGCAAACACAGCAAAAGGCGTTGGAGCAAGCGCGGGATGAACGTAAACAAACCCTATCCACGCTGGAAAGTTCGCTGGAAAAAGATCAGCAGCAACTGACAGAATTACGACAGAATGAAGCATGCCTGCGCGACCAGATTGCCCGCGCTGAACGCGAAGCCAAAGCGCGAGCCGAACGCGAAGCGCGCGAGGCAGCCAAGGTGCGTGAACGTGAAGAACAAGCCAAACGCAGCGGCAGCCGTTACCAACCATCGGAAAGTGAGCGTTCACTTATGGCGCGCACCGGCGGGTTGGGCCAACCCGCCGGTCAGGCTATCTGGCCAGTGAGGGGACGGGTTGAACACCGTTTTGGTGAACCCTTGCAGGGCGAATTGCGCTGGAAGGGATTGGTGATCGCGGCACCAGAGGGTACTGATGTCAAGGCCATTGCCGATGGCACCGTGCTGATGGCTGATTGGCTGCAAGGGTATGGACTTGTTGTGGTGTTGCAGCACGGCAAGGGAGACATGAGCCTGTATGGCTATAACCAGAGCGCACTGGTGTCGGTCGGCGCACAGGTGAAAGCCGGACAACCGATCGCATTAGTGGGCACCAGCGGTGGCCAAAGCCAGCCTGCGCTCTACTTTGAAATTCGCCGTCAAGGTCAGGCGGTCAACCCACAACCTTGGTTAGGGAAATAACAGGGAAACCATTTTGCTGATACCGATGTTACGAAAAGTACGCCGTCCGCTTCTCTTCACCTTGTTATTGGCATTTTGTTCATGGGCGATGGCGGGAAAGCTGTCAATTGTGATTGATGATTTCGGCTATCGGCCCCACAACGAAAATCAGATACTGGCGATGCCAACCGCCATCTCCATTGCGGTGTTGCCTAACGCGCCCTATGCCCGTGACATGGCAGTAAAGGCCCACCAGCAAGGGCGCGAGATATTGATCCACCTGCCGATGGCTCCGATGGGAAAACAGCCTCTCGAGAAAGATACACTACGCCCGGAGATGAGCAGTGAAGAGATCGAACGCATTATCCGTCAGGCGGTAAATAACGTCCCTTACGCGGTCGGGTTAAATAACCATATGGGCAGCGCCATGACCTCCAGCCTGCCAGGCATGCAAAAGGTGATGCAGGCCCTCAACGCTTATCAGCTCTACTTTCTCGACAGCATGACTATCGGCAGCAGCCAATCCATTCCGGCTGCGGCGGGCACGCACGTCAAGGTGATCAAGCGTAAGGTCTTTTTAGACGATACTCAGAATGAGGCGGATATTCGCACCCAGTTCAATCGTGCGGTGCAACTGGCACGCCGTACCGGTTCCGCCATTGCCATCGGTCACCCGCACCCCGCGACTATCAAAGTGCTGCAACAGATGTTGCCCACGCTGGATACCGATATCGTTCTGGTGCGCCCCAGCCAGTTGTTGAATGAGCCGGTTCACTACCAGACGCTGCCCTATGAACCTCGCCCTGCGCAACCAGCACGTAGACCGTTCCGCAAACCGCAACTGTGTACTATTAAACAGCCACTACCGCCGGTGGGTAACGACGTCTTCTTTAAACTGATCGGGGAAAGCTTACGTGACAGTGCGCCCGTTCATTTTATAGAGCAGCGCTGGCGTACCTGGGTCACATCCGGGGATAAATAAATGCATAGCGCGCCCTGGCCTCGGGGCGCGCTACGATGCCGTTAATCCCAGTGCAAAATCACTTTGCCGGATTGCCCAGAGCGCATCACATCAAAGCCCTGCTGAAAGTCATCTATTGGGAAGTGATGAGTGATAATCGGCGTTAAATCGAGGCCAGATTGGATTAATGACGCCATTTTATACCAGGTTTCGAACATCTCCCGCCCGTAGATTCCTTTGATCGTCAGCCCTTTGAAAATCACTTCGTTCCAATCAACCATCATCGGCTCCGGCGGAATGCCAAGCAGCGCCACCCACCCACCGTGGTTCATGGCATGCAACAACGCGTGCATCGCGGCTGGCGCGCCGGACATTTCCAGGCCCACATCAAACCCTTCACGCATCCCCAGCGACAACATGACATCCGCCAGCGTCTCTTGCGCCACATTCACCGCTCGCGTAACGCCCATTTTGCGCGCCAGCTCCAGTCGATATTCATTTAACGTCGGTGATCACCACATGGCGCGCCCCAACATGGCGGCACACCGCCGCCGCCATAATGCCTATCGGACCAGCGCCTGAAATCAACACATCTTCACCGACCATATCGAACGACAGCACGGTATGCACGGCATTGCCAAAGGGATCGAAAATCGCGGCCAGCTCATCAGAGATTCCATCAGGAATAGGAAACGCATTAAATGCCGGGATCACCAGATATTCGGCAAAGGCACCGGGACGATTAACGCCAACGCCGATGGTGTTACGGCAAAGATGACGCCGTCCCGCGCGGCAATTGCGGCAAAAACCGCAGGTGATATGCCCCTCTCCTGCCACGCGATCGCCAATCAGAAAGCCACTGACCTCCTGACCAATGGCAACGATTTCACCGACATATTCATGCCCGACGATCATTGGAACGGGAATGGTCCTTTGCGACCAGCTATCCCAGTTGTAAATATGCACATCAGTACCGCAAATCGCCGTTTTGCGGATCTTGATCATGATGTCGTTGTGGCCCACCTCTGGCAACGGCGCATCCATCATCCAGATACCGGGTTCCGACTTCAGTTTGGCGAGTGCTTTCATGCGTTTCCCTCCGTTAGCTGACGACACCAAGGCGTTTCCCAACCCGAATAAAGGCGGCTACGGTATGTTCTATCTGCTCCGTGGTGTGCGCGGCCGACATCTGCGTACGAATGCACGCTTGCCCTTGCGGCACCACGGGATAGAAGAAGCCGGTGACGTATACTCCTTCACGCTGCATGGCCAACGCAAAATCTTGCGCCAACCGCGCATCGCCCAGCATCACCGGGATAATCGCGTGATCGGCACCCGACAGCGTAAATCCAGCGGCCGTCATGCGCTGACGGAATAGCGCGGCGTTTTTCCACAGCTGCTCACGCAATGCATCACCTTGTGCCAGCAAATCCAATACGGCAATGGAAGCCGTGACAATCGCGGGGGCCAGCGAATTGGAAAACAGGTAAGGACGGGAGCGTTGGCGTAGCCAATCAATCACCGGTTTACACGCGGCAACATAGCCACCAGACGCACCGCCCAGCGCTTTGCCCAACGTACCGGTCAGAATATCGACGCGCCCCATTACATTGCAGTATTCATGGGAACCTCGCCCTTGCTTGCCGACAACCCCCACCGCGTGCGAGTCATCCACCATCACCAGCGCACCATAACGCTCTGCCACATCGCAAATGCCTTTCAGGTTGGCGATCACGCCATCCATTGAAAAGACACCGTCGGTCGCCACCATCAGCGTGCGAGCGCCTTCCGCTTTTGCCTTTTGCAACTGTGCTTCCAGTTGCTGCATATCGTTATTGTCATAGCGATAGCGACGCGCTTTACACAACCGGACGCCATCAATGATCGAGGCGTGATTCAGCGCATCGGAGATGATGGCATCGTCGTCACCCAGCAGGGTTTCGAACAGGCCACCGTTCGCGTCGAAACAGGAGGAGTAAAGGATGGCATCTTCCATGCCGAGGAAATCCGCCAGCTTATGCTCCAGCGTTTTATGGATATCTTGCGTGCCGCAAATAAAACGCACGGACGCCATGCCAAAACCGTGGCTGTCCAACCCCGCTTTCGCTGCTGCAATCAGGGTTGGGTTGTCTGCCAGCCCCAGATAGTTGTTGGCGCAGAAATTCAGCAAAGGGCCACCGTCGGCCACCTCGATATCAGCACGTTGCGCCGTGGTGATAATCCTTTCTTCTTTAAACAGGCCGTCGGTTCGCGCCGCCATCAGTTGCGCGGAAAGACGCTGATAAAACGATGCAGGCATGGTGTCACTCCTTTGTGTAAGCCCGTACACAGCTTAATCAATCCTGTTTATTACGGTGACAGATAACGCCACAGAATCTGAAAAATGCCAGGTGGGTCACGACCTGCCGCGACACCGCCTCGGTAAAACCTTGCGGCAGCGCAAAATGGTGTACTGTCTGTAGTGCAACGAAATGTTATGATAGCAATCATAAATAGTGTGGAGCGTGGTGCTTCACGAGATTTACAAGGGTTACTCCCATGATCATCGTCATAGGCGGAGCCGGCTTTATCGGCAGCAATATTGTTAACTCATTGAATGACATCGGTTATCGAGACATTTTGGTGGTGGATAACCTGAAAGACGGCACCAAGTTTGTCAATCTGGTCGATCTGGATATTACCGATTACATGGACAAGGAAGACTTCATCGCCAGTATCGTTGCAGGCGACGATCTGGGCGATATCGATGCCATCTTCCATGAAGGTGCATGCTCTTCCACCACGGAGTGGGACGGCAAGTACATGATGGACAATAACTATCAGTACTCGAAAGAGGTGCTGCACTACTGTCTGGAACGTAGCATCCCGTTCCTGTACGCCTCTTCCGCAGCCACGTACGGCGGGCGCACCAGCGACTTTATTGAAGAACGCCAATACGAACAGCCGCTGAACGTCTACGGCTATTCCAAATTCCTGTTCGACCAATACGTGCGCGATATTCTGCCGCAGGCAGATTCGCAGATTTGCGGCTTCCGCTACTTCAACGTCTACGGCCCGCGCGAAGGGCACAAAGGCAGCATGGCGAGCGTCGCGTTTCATCTGAATAACCAGATCAATCAGGGCGAAAATCCAAAACTGTTCTCCGGCAGCGAAAATTTCCAACGCGATTTCATTTATATTGGTGATGTGGCTGCGGTTAACCTGTGGTTCTGGCAGCACGGTGTTTCCGGTATTTTCAACTGCGGAACGGGTCGTGCCGAGTCGTTCCAGGCCGTGGCCGATGCCGTGTTGGATTTCCACCAGAAAGGCCAGGTGGAATACATTCCTTTCCCTGAAAAACTGAAAGGCCGTTACCAGGCCTTCACGCAGGCCGATTTGACCAAACTGCGCGCGGCAGGCTACGACAAGCCCTTCAAAACGGTGGCTGAAGGTGTCAGCGACTACCTAGCCTGGCTGAACCGCTCCGCGTAAACGCCACAACAATGTGCGGCCGCACGCATGTATTGCCGCACGTTCCCGGTAAGCAGCAGGCACCGGATTGCATCCTTCGATGGCATTTTTCTGGCCGCCAAGCAACAGAACATAAAAGATAAACGCTATGAAAATCCTGGTGATTGGCCCATCCTGGGTGGGTGACATGATGATGTCCCACAGTCTGTATCGTTCGCTCAAAGCACAGTACCCGGATGCACAGATTGATGTCATGGCGCCGGCCTGGTGCCGCCCTCTGTTGGCCCGCATGCCGGAAGTGCGTCAGGCGCTGGCGATGCCGCTCGGGCACGGGGCGCTGGCGCTGGGTGAACGTCGGCGTTTAGGGGTGTCGTTGCGCGAGCAAGGTTACGATCGTGCCTATGTGCTACCGAACTCGTTTAAATCCGCGCTGGTACCCTTCTTTGCCAAGGTGCCAGAGCGCACCGGTTGGCGTGGCGAGATGCGTTATGGCTTGCTTAACGATGTGCGAGTATTGGACAAAGCCGCGTTTCCCCTGATGGTGCAGCGCTATGTCGCCCTAGCCTATCCGCGCGACCAGATTCATCGGGCTGAAGATCTTCCGCAGCCTCTATTATGGCCGCAGCTACAGGTCGCACAGGCAGAAATCGACGCTGTGCTCCCCACCTTTGATTTAGTAAGCGAGTGCTCACTTATTGGTTTCTGCCCCGGCGCTGAATTTGGCCCCGCCAAACGCTGGCCGCATTATCACTATGCCAGCCTGGCACAAACGCTGATCGAACGCGGCCATCACGTTGTACTGTTCGGATCAGCCAAGGATAACGAGGCGGGAGAAGCGATACGCGATACGTTACCCGAATCTCTGCGTGCCTTTTGCACCAATCTGGCAGGCAAAACGTCACTGGATCAAGCCGTGGTGCTGATCGCCGCCTGTCACGCCGTGGTCAGCAATGACTCCGGATTAATGCACGTGGCAGCCGCGTTAAACCGCCCTCTGGTGGCACTCTATGGCCCCAGCAGCCCGGATTTCACCCCGCCGCTGTCACATCATGCCAACGTTATCCGCTTGATTACCGGCTATCATCGCGTGCGCAAAGGCGATGGCGAGCAGGGATATCACCAAAGCCTGATTGATATTCAGCCTGAGCGCGTGTTGGAATCCTTGATGCCTTACCTCCAGACACAGGAACATCGCTAATGCGGGTGCTGATCGTTAAAACCTCTTCCATGGGCGATGTCTTGCACACGCTACCTGCCTTGACGGATGCCATGCGCGTCATCCCCAATTTACGATTTGACTGGGTGGTGGAAGAAGGGTTTGCCCAAATCCCCACCTGGCATTCCGCCGTTGACCGCGTGATCCCCGTTGCCATCCGCCGCTGGCGTAAAAGCTGGTTCAGCGCAGAAACACGGCGTGAACGCGCGCAATTTAAGCAACAGCTGCGAGAGCGCCAGTACGATGCGGTAATTGACGCCCAGGGGTTGCTGAAAAGTGCGCTGTTGGTCACGCGTCTCGCGCGCGGGAAAAAACACGGTTTAGACAGCAGCAGCGCGCGTGAGCCGCTGGCCAGCATTTTCTATAACTACCGGCACCGCATTGCACGGCAGCAGCACGCCGTCAAGCGCACTCGTGAACTTTTCGCGGCCAGCCTGAGCTATCGCAAACCCAGTGAGCGAGGGGACTACGGTATTGCCCAGCATTTTCTGGCAGCACCGTCGGAAGATGCCGGGCGCTATCTGGTATTCCTACACGCCACCACCCGTGATGAAAAACATTGGCCCGAATCTCACTGGCTCGCACTGATCGCCAGCCTGCAACCGTCAGGATTGCGCATCAAACTCCCCTGGGGCGCAGAGCATGAACATCAGCGAGCGCAGCGCCTTGCAGCCGACTTTCCACATGTCGACGTGTTACCGCGTCTGAGTTTGCAGCAGGTGGCCGCCGTACTGGCGGGGGCACAAGCGGTTGTTTCCGTCGATACCGGCCTGAGTCACCTGACGGCAGCATTAGATCGCCCGAATATCACACTCTATGGCCCTACCGATCCAGGGCTTATTGGTGGATATGGACTCAATCAGGTGGTAGAACAATCTGAAAATCACCACATGAGCGCTATCTCTGCCGATGCGGTCCGGCAAAAGCTGTCAGAGTTGGTAGACTTACAGCCTCTCGACGCGACTTCCCTGCACACATCGGTGCAAAGCGCGCTTTTGTAAAGGCTTACGCCGGGGCTACACTCATGCCATCCCTGATGGTCGGGATAACGGGAATAGCCCTTGCTACGTGACCCAATGATATGTTGAATGATTTAAGATACAGCTGGGCAAAATACCCCGCGGTAAGCGCCTCTTTAACCACAAATACGCTGTTTCCAGGGTGCATGCTGACTCTGGCCGTCATGCCGTTTAGTACCATCATCGCCGGATGGCTGTTTTATTTGACCGGAGTGTCTGCCGCTCTGTATGTGGTTACGCATGTGAAACAGGTCCTCGTCACCAAACGCCTGTTAATATTGCCCATCCTGCAAGTTGGCTCCCTCGCAGTCTGCATAATGACGCTGGCTTATGCGCTATTTCAGTCAGTTTTTCACGATATGCACCGTGTGAGCCTGATCTTTGGCCCGGCAACCAGCGCGGCCTATTTTATGACATTTATCGGAGCGTTGAGTGCGCAGGCATTACTCACGCTCAATGTGCGCTACAAATATTATCTCTATTTACTCCATTTCTTGCTGGTAACCAGTGCCATCATCCTGACACAGACACGAGCGGCCATTTTTGTTTATCCCCTGATTGGGGCGATGATTCTGTTATCAGAAGTGCGTCATAATAAACGTAAATTACTTAAGGGCGTGCTCGGCTCCATCATAACGTTAACGCTCTGCATTGCGCTGTTCCACGACACGATCCATAAACGCACTAGTGATTTGATCAACGACGTGCGCAGCTACAACCAGTACAACAGTCAAACTTCCGTAGGCGCACGGTTTGCCATGGTTCAATCCGGCATGGACGCAGGGCTCGCGGCGCCGTTCGGGCAATCCGCCGAACAGCGCGCGGCAGATATCACCGCCTTCGCACAACAGACACCAGCCATGAAGGGGGCGCTGGGTTACCTGAACGTGCATCTTCATAACGATGTCATTGAGGCTTTTTCACTGAAAGGCTGGCCCGGTGCGCTACTGATTATTTTGTTTTATATCGCGCTCTCTTATTTTTCGATTTTTGTGTTGCGCAGCCACTTTTCCATTGCGCTGTTATTTGCCTTACTTATGTTTGGCTTGAGTGATGTCATTCTCTTTGCGCGGGATATGTTGATGGCGTAGCTGGTTACGTTCTGCCTTGGCATGACGCTGACGGGAAAATGGACCCGCCCCCCAGCACAGACGCCCCCTCAACCTAGCGTAATTATCACTGTGAGAGGCATACAGCTTTTAGTACCATAGCGGTATAAAATAACAGAGCCTGTGTATTTATTTACGTTACGCCTGATAACAATCCAGATGATAGCGCGCAGTCCACTGGTAGCTGAAAAGCCAGGGGCGGTAGCGTGGTCATTTTCTGGTTTATATGCGTTAACTGAAGGAAAGCGAGTGAGCCTCAAAACCCTTACCTATAACCGGATCTTGATTGTAAAGCTGCGTTTTCATGGGGATATGCTGCTGACTACGCCGCTTATCAGCACGCTAAAAGCGCGCTACCCAGAAGCCGCTATTGATGTGCTGCTCTACGAGGACACCATTCCAATCCTTTCCAAGCATCCAGATATCCACCGGTTATATGGTTTAAAAAGAAAAACCGCTGGCGCAATGGAGAAAGTCAGTGATTTTCTCGCCATGCGCAACACCCTCAAACGCAACCGCTATGACCTGATTGTGAATCTGGCCGACCAGTGGCCAATAGCGCTGCTGATTAAATCGTTGAACTGCCCTTATAGCCTCTCCATTCAACGCGGAGGAGCCAGACAGTCGCTATGGCGCGCCTGTTTCACACGTTGTCTGGAACCAACGGGACAGCATATCGTTGAGCAAAACTTCTCTTTGCTTGCCCCTCTGGATGTGCCAGAGGAAGACAGGACACGGCCGCTGTCGCTGTACTATGGCCCGGAAGATGCTGACCGTGTTTTTGCCCTCGCCCCTGAATTAGCGGCAACGCCTTATGTGGTCATCCAGCCGACCGCCAGACAGTATTTTAAATGCTGGGATAACGAGAAATTTGCGCAGGTTATTGATCATCTGAAACAGCAAGGGTTAGAAGTCGTCCTTACCTGTGGCCCTGGTGCCGACGACTTGGCGGTGGTGAATGAGATCAACACTCTGTGCGAACACAAACCGAATCTGTCGCTTGCCGGTAAAGCGCATTTTCTTGAACTGGCAGCATTGATCGACAACGCCGTACTCTATATCGGCGTCGACTCTGCACCAATGCACATGGCGGCAGCGCTCGCAACGCCAACGGTTTGCCTGTTTGGACCGACGGATCACGGTAAATGGAGCCCTTGGTCAGATAACCATATTGTCCTATGGGCGGGAGACTACACCGCCATGCCTGAGAGAGAACATCTCGATAGGAATAAAAAATACCTGTCATGTATCCCTGCTCGGGACGTTATTCATGCCGCAGCAAAATTGCTGGCCGACCCTACGGGTGCTTCGCTAAATACGGCAGAAAGATAAGGAATTCTGCATGAATATTGCCTTCTGCTTGTATAAATATTTCCCGTTTGGCGGCTTGCAGCGCGATTTCCTCAGTATTGCTCAGGCCTGCGTCAGGCATGGTCACCGTGTGCGAGTGTATGTCTTGTCCTGGCAGGGAGAAGAGCCAGAGAATCTTGAGATTATTTTGGTGCCCACGGTGGGTATCAGCAATAACACGCGGCATCAACGCTACAGTGAGTGGGTTCAACACCATCTGCAATTGCACCCTGTCGATCGCGTGGTGGGATTCAATAAAATGCCGGGACTGGATTTTTATTACGTCGCTGATGTGTGCTACGCAGAAAAGGTCGAGCAGGAGAAAGGATTTTTCTATCGCTTAACGCCACGCTACAAGCACTACGCCGCTTTTGAAAAAGCGGTGTTCAGCCCAGGCGTAAACACCAAAATGCTGATGCTGACTCAGCGCCAGATTGCAGATTTTAAAAAACATTATGGTACGCAGGATGAACGTTTTCTGATTCTTCCGCCGGGCATTGCGCTGGACAGAAAATATGACCAGCAGACACCCGGCGTTCGCCAAACCTTTCGTCATGCGCAAAATATCCCCAAAAACGCCCTGGTACTGCTGCAAGTCGGCTCAGATTTCAAGCGTAAGGGCGTCGAGCGCAGCCTGCGCGCTGTTGCCAGCCTGCCGGGAGACCTACGGAAAAAGGTCGTTTTCCTAGTTGTCGGTCAAGATAAACCCGACCGTTATCAGGCGCTGGCTGGTCAGTTAGGGATTGATAAACAGGTGTGTTTTTTCTCTGGGCGTAGCGATGTTCCTGATTTTATGGCGGCCGCAGACGTGCTACTCCACCCTGCACATCAGGAAGCCGCAGGCATTGTGCTCCTTGAAGCGATTACTGCCGGGCTACCGATTATCGTGACGGAGGTATGTGGCTACGCGTTCCATATTGATAAGGCACAAGCAGGCCAGGTTATCGCCTCTCCCTTCAGTCAGGAAGCGCTGAACACTGCGTTGCACACTGCATTAGGACAAACGGAAACGTTGCATCGCTGGTCGGAGAATGCCCGGCATTATGCCGATACGGAAGATCTTTACAGCTTACCGGAAAAAGCCGCACTGCTGATTGCGGGCCAGGATCGTCACTAAATGAAAAGTGTCATTACGTTAAAAGAGCCGTTTGCCTCACTCTGGCAGAAACATGACCCGTTTGAAGAAATCAAAAAACTGGATGGCGATGTCTTTCGCGCATTAGAGAGTCGCAAAACATTACGTTTTACCTTGGCCGGACGTTCCTGGTTTATCAAAATACATCGTGGCACGGCATTAAAAGAGGCACTCAAAAACCTGTTTTCATTGCGACTGCCCGTATTGGGTGCCGATCGTGAATGGAACGCGATTCACCGCTTGCGCGATCTCGGTGTAGACACCATGACGGGTGCCGCATTTGGCCAGCGGGGAGTAAACCCGCTACAGCGCGAATCTTTTATCATTACAGAGGATTTAAGCCCGGCCATCAGTCTGGAAGATTATTGCGCCAACTGGCCGAAGAATCCGCCAATGCTTGCCGAAAAACGGCGACTGATTCGCCGTGTGGCAGAAATGGTGAGAAAGATGCATGCCGGCGGCGTCAATCACCGTGATTGCTATATTTGCCATTTCTTGCTGCGTCAGCCTTATCAGCCCACCGATACGCAATTTACACTTTCGGTCATCGACCTGCATCGGGCACAACTCCGCGAACGTATTCCGCTGAGATGGCGTAATAAAGATCTTATCGGCCTCTATTTTTCCTCACTCGATATTGGGCTGAGCAAACACGATCTCTTGTTTTTCCTGAAGATCTATTTTGATCATCAACCCTTGCGTACTACGTTGCGTCAGGAACAAGCGCTATTTCATGAAGCGTTTACCAAAGCAGAAAAAATTCGAGAAAGAACAGAGCGTAAGGCACTTTAACCTGAGTCCTGATTATCATTATGAATATACTTTTCGTCGGTGAGGCCACCTCCGGTTTCGGCGGGATTGAAACAGTAATAAAAAAGGTCACTAGCTTCCTGGAAGGTGACCAAGACACTAAAAACACCTATACCTTATATTTCCTCTGCCGTGATAACCGCATGGATAAAGCCTGGCTGGAAGGAAAGCACTTTATTTGCCATCGTTCCGGCATCAAGATCTCCTTTCTGCGTAGAATGAGTCACGCGTGTGCGCTGGCGCGCTTCATTAAACAGAACCCACCCGATACGGTTATTGCTTTTGATGCGCCATCCTGTCGCGTTGCGGCACAAGCGATCCGTTACAGTAAGAAAACGCTGCCGCTGATTTCGTGGCTGCACTACTCTCTCGACCACAAAAAACATGCCGAACAGGCACTGGTCACGGACCATCACTTGGCCATCAGCTCCTGTATCAAGCAGCAATTAATAAAGCGTGGCGTTTCTCCCGAACGCATCTCTGTGATTTTTAACCCAGTCACGCCACAAAGTGTCGTGATTCCGCGCCCAACCGATAAAGCCGTCTTTATCTATGTCGGGCGTCTTAAGTTCGAGGGTCAAAAGCGTCTTAAAGACATGTTAGATGCTTTCTCAGGTTTGCACGGTGAATGGGAGTGCCATTTTATCGGTGACGGTTCAGATGCAGAAATATGCCAGGCCTACGCGCATCAACTGGACATTGCAGATCATTTGCATTGGCACGGATGGCAAGAAAAGCCGTGGGAATATGTTCAGACAGAGATCAAGCAAGTCTCGGCTTTTGTTATGAGTTCTGCTTTTGAGGGGCTTCCCATGACGTTGCTTGAAGCCATGTCTTATGGGATTTATTGCGTTAGCAGCGATTGCCCATCGGGACCAGGTGATATCATCAAGAACGGTGTGAATGGGCAACTTTATGCTCCGAGTAATATCAAAGATTTTATTAAGATATTATCTCAAGTACAAAAAAAAGAAATCAATCACAATGTAGAAGAAATAAAAAAATCCATCAGTGAATTTTATGATGAAAACTATTACTCTACATTCATGGAATCTATTTCCAATCATAACAATCAAAAAACATTAAAATAATGGTGATATTGTGTATTTTAATATCAAACAGGTTATAAAAGAGAAAATAACACTAAATGACAATATTAATACATTACCTGCCAATGCATTTAATATTGCGTATGGAATAGACAAAAATTTCATATTTGGCTGCGGAATATCTATATCCTCCATATTATTAAAAAACAAAGAAAAAGAAATAATATTTCATATTTTCACCGATTATTTTGATGAAAAAAACATCTCGGAATTTACTGAACTTAGCCATCAATACAATACCCAAATCATCGTTTATCTCATAAACTGTGATGAGTTAAAAAAATTACCAAGTACTAAAAACTGGTCTTATGCAACCTATTTCCGTTTTATCATTGCTAATTTTTTCAATGGGTTATCATCTAAAGTACTTTATCTTGATGCTGATATTATTTGTAATGGAAAACTGGATGAGTTAATAAATCTAGACTTGGGCGTTCATCTCGCTGCCGTGGTCAGTGAAGGAGAGAAACCCTGGTGGACCAAGCGGGCACATGCGTTAGGGGATGAGAATATAAGTAATGGTTATTTTAATGCAGGATTTCTTTTAATAAACATTCCTTTCTGGGCGAAAGAAGATATCAGTCGACAAGCAATGAATCTTCTTTCCAAAGACGAAATAAAAGAAAAAATATCATTTTTAGATCAAGATATATTAAACATATTGTTTGTGAATAAAGTTATTTTTTTAGATAAAAAATATAACACCCAGTTTAGTATTAACTATGAGCTAAATGAAAGTAAAAAAATGCTCACCCCCATCACCAATAACACTGTATTCATTCACTATATAGGCCCAACAAAGCCGTGGCATGAGTGGGCCATTTATTATGATTCAGCATGCTATTTTACAAAAGCAAAAAATAATTCACCGTGGAAAGAATCTGAATTACTTAAAGCTCATTCAGCTAATCAGCTACGTTATTGTGCCAAACATGAATTTCATAATAAAAAAATATTTTCAGGTTTAAAAAACTACTTACTTTATTTCTTAAAAAAAATCATCTAATTCAGAGCATAGAAAATTATGTATTTTGATAGCAGTGTGATCAAGAATAAGGTTGAATTTCTTGGTGCGCAGGAAACCAACAAAGAGAAGATGTTGCATATTGCATACGGTGTCGATAAGAATTTTTTATTCGGTGCTGCAATTTCGGCCACATCGACGATTATAAATAGTGAAATTCCTATCACCTTACACTTTTTCATTGACTCCATAAACGATGATGATCTTCATCGTGGCTTTGTTGAATAATAGGTAATCATGCTGTTTTTCTATGCCAGTTTTGGTAGAAAATGCTTGTCATCTTAGGTGTACAGTTTTCTCATGAGGCCTAACTGCATGATTTTGCGTTGCGAGGATCCGTCGTTTCACTTGGCTGCCAGCATAAAATCTATTTATTCAACAAAGCCCTTCATCGTTTCAAGAAAATGTCTGGTAGATTTAATGTAGATATATTCATATATGACATTGATAACACACCATTAAAAGACTTACCCACAAAAAATTGGCCTTATTCTGCTTATTATAGATTAATCGCATTCGATTATTTGGGATCATATACCGATCGATTATTATATCTTGATGCCGATATTGTATGTAAAGCGCCCCTTGACGAATTAATACATTTATCTTTTGATAATGCTATTTGTGCGGTTGTAACTGATATCGAGGGGATGGATAAGAAAGCAATTGAAAGACTCCATTGTCCAGAAATAGAAGATGTCTATTTTAATTCTGGTGTAATGTTTATGGATTTAAAACAATGGCATCAACAAAACTTAACCTCTAACGTTATTAAATTTATCTTTGAACATTCAGAACTAAAATACCCGGATCAAGATGCATTAAACATGCTTTTGCTCGGCAAAACATTTCTCTTACCTAAATAACTGTTCCGAATAGTAGATCACCTGAAGGGAACTCAGTCCGAGTTGAGCGATCTGATCAATCGATAAAGATCCCAAATCATCAACCGGACTGAGCGATGTCGAGCATAGCACCGATAC
>NZ_JBPETA010000021.1:0-28297 GCF_051710365.1 Symbiopectobacterium sp.
AGTATTGGTGACAGACCACCACAAGTATCCAACCTCAATTCTGTTCACAAGACCATCGTTGATGTTCTCGGCGAGCGATACCGTCGAATTTATTCTTAAAGTAGGTGCGGAATGACGGTTATATATTGTTTATATATTGTTTATATAAACAGCAATAGAATTTTCAAAAAATTCAGCAAGCAGGAATGAAAATGCCTCTAAGCCATGAAAAAACAACCCAAATAGCATCAATATTACTTTGTTTATCAAGCGTGACCGGGTGCGATTATCTGGAAAAGAACCCGCGTGAAACGCAAAATAATAAAAAAGCAGGGACCGTTCTCGAAACGAGTATTGAAGATGACATCGTTATCCCCGTCGTGATAAACAACAAAACATTAAACTTTCTCGTTGATACTGGTGCCAGCGTAACCTTTATTGATGAAAAAATAGCGAACACGATAACACGCCCTTTACTCTCATCAGAAATTCCACAGAATTATCGTCAGGAATTTTCAAACGTCGCAACGGTTTCTGGACGATTGGAGGGACATCAATTTGCCCTATTGAAACCAACCACCTTCGTCATCGGCACAAAAGAGATCAATGACAGCGACATATGGGTTTCTCTCGATTTATCACTGCTGACGCAATCGATGGGAACAAAAATAGATGGCATTATCGGTATTGATACGTTTAGACGGTTCAATTGGAAAGTCGATAATGACAAAAAAAAGGTTGTTATTTCCGACAAGCTCCCCTCCGCATCGGATTATCAGGCGTGCACCGGCTATGATGACAGTTACAACCGGATGCCACAACTCTGGTTTAAATATAAAAATAATGATGTGGCCTTTCGCATGGATACCGGCGCCGATCATAGCTTCGTTTCCAATGAATTCCTCAATTATGTCAAAGAGAACAAGCTATCGCTTGAATTATTGTCTAGCAATGAACCGATGGCTGAAGCGGGTGGCTTAACAAAAAGCACCCAATATATCTTACAGGACTTTGTATTTAATGGGTTGCCATTAAATAAAATGGAGTTTTCAGATAATCAGGAAGGGAAATTTCATGTCGGGATGGATTTCCTGTCTCGGTTTAAACGCTATACGTTTATACCTTCGCGCATGATGTTTTGCTATGACGCTGACTCTATTGAAAAAAACAGCATTCCTCATGAACGTTCCATTGCAGTTCGCTATATGGATGGAAGCATTGAAGTGTTTTACAACAATAATGAAGAAATACAAAAATACGGATTAAAAAATGGTGATAAGATATTAACCATCAACAACACCACATATGCACCAGAAAAAATAAAAACAGTGAGAAAATTGTTACTTCAGGAGCCCAAAGGAACATTGGCACTGACTATTCAGCGTGAAAATCAAGTAATGGATATTATATTGTAAAACAACGCGTTTAGCGCATGCCCTGCCTATCAACATCAATACTACGCCCCTAACGGGGCGTAGTAGCCTGCAACATCACTGAGGTGCAGGTCCGTTTTTCTCTTTCTCCAGCAGTTTTTCCAGCGCATCACCACCAATATGGCGGAAATCCTGCCCTTTAACGAAGTAGAAAATAAACTCGCAGATGTTCTGGCAACGGTCGCCGATGCGTTCGATTGAGCGGGCGCAAAACAGCGCGGTCAATACGCTCGGAATGGTACGTGAGTCTTCCATCATGTGCGTCATCAGTTGGCGCACAATGCCTTCATACTCTTTATCGACCTTCTTGTCTTCGCGATAAATACGGATAGCTTCATCCAGATCCATGCGCGCAAAGGCGTCCAGTACGTCATGCAGCATTTCTACCGTATGACGACCCAACGATTCCAGGCTAACCAGCAAAGGCTGATGCTGATGCGAATATTTCTCCAACGCGGTGCGACAGATTTTATCCGCTACATCGCCAATACGCTCCAGTTCAGAAATGGTTTTGATGATTGCCATCACCAGACGCAAATCACTCGCCGTTGGTTGACGCTTGGCGATGATACGCACACAGGCTTCATCGATGGTCACCTCCATTAAGTTCACCTTGGCATCACCTTCAATCACGCGCTGGGCCAATTCCGCGTCACGGTTGTGCATTGCCGTAATGGCATCCGTCAGTTGCTGCTCAACCAAACCGCCCATGGTCATCACCTGGGTACGAATGTGCTCAAGCTCAGCGTTGAACTGCCCGGAAATGTGTTTGTTCAGATTCAGATTGTCCATGATGCTTCCTGTAATCAACCATAGCGACCGGTAATGTAGTCTTCGGTCTGTTTCTGTTTGGGCGCGGTAAACAGGGTATCTGTATCGCTAAATTCGATCAGTTCGCCCAGGTACATAAATGCCGTATTATCCGAACAGCGTGCCGCCTGTTGCATGTTGTGGGTGACGATCACCACGGTATAATCTTTCTTCAATTCGGAAATCAGCTCTTCGATGCGGCCCGTAGAGATAGGGTCCAGCGCCGAACAAGGTTCATCAAGCAGCAATACATCGGGACGGATAGCGATACCGCGCGCAATGCACAAACGCTGCTGCTGACCACCCGAGAGACTGTATCCACTCTGGTGCAGCTTATCTTTGGTTTCCTGCCACAATGCGGCTTTGGTCAATGCCCACTGCACGCGCTCATCCATATCGGCGCGGGAAAGTTTTTCGAACAAACGCACACCGAAGGCAATATTGTCATAAATCGACATCGGGAACGGGGTTGGCTTCTGGAACACCATGCCCACCTTGGCACGCAGCAACGCCACATCCTGCTTGTCAGTAAGAATGTTGTTACCATCCAGCAAAATATCCCCTTCCGCGCGCTGTTCCGGATACAGTTGATACATTTTATTCAGCGTGCGCAACAGCGTGGATTTGCCGCAGCCAGACGGGCCGATAAATGCGGTCACCTGATTGGTGGCAATATCCAGCGTAATGTCTTTCAGCGCATGGAATTTTCCGTAATAGAAATTCAAATTGCGCACCTGGATTTTGTGGTTGGATGTCTCGGTAGCCATACTCATTAAGACTTCTCTCTTTTAACTGGTGTGTCGTCCGACACACCGTTGAATCCATTAATGTTTCTTTTTCGCGAACAAAATACGCGCGACAATGTTCAGCAGCAGCACGCACAGAGTAATCAGTAGCACCCCCGCCCAGGCCAGCTGTTGCCACTCGACAAACGGGCTCATGGCAAACTTAAAGATGGTGACGGGCAGGTTGGCAATCGGGTGCATCATGTCGGTGTTCCAGAACTGGTTGGACAGCGACGTAAACAGCAACGGTGCGGTTTCCCCGGCGATACGAGCAATGGCCAGCAGCACGCCGGTGATAATGCCGGAGACAGAGGCTTTCAATGTGATGGCCGAAATCATTTTCCACTTCGGCGTTCCCAGCGCATAGGCCGCTTCACGCAGGCTATCGGGAACCAGTTTCAGCATGTTCTCCGTGGTACGAATCACGATAGGCACCTGCAATAGCGCCAGTGCAATCACCCCCGCCCACCCTGAGAAGTGCTGCATCTTTGTCACGACAATCGAGTAGACAAACAAGCCAACCACAATCGAAGGTGCTGACAATAAGATATCGTTAATAAAGCGAATCACTTCGGCAACAATGGATTTGCGACCATATTCCGCTAGGTAGATACCCGCCATAATGCCGAGCGGTGTACCAAAGACCGTGGCCCAGAAAATCAGCAATCCACTACCGACAATGGCGTTGGCAAGCCCACCACCTGCGGTATTGGGCGGTGGCGTCATTTCGGTAAACAACGCCAGCGACATGCCGTCGATCCCTCTCACCACGGTAGAGAACAGGATCCACACCAGCCAGAACAGGCCAAATACCATGGTGGTCATGGAGAGGCATAGCGCAATGCGGTTCTTCTGGCGACGCCAGGCCTGCATTTTCTGCCAGGTACGCGCCAGTGTGGCTTCTTGTTCCATTCCTAACGCCGCCATTAGCGTGCCCCCTCATTTTTTGCCAAACGCATAATCATCAACTTAGACAGCGCCAACACGATAAAGGTAATCACAAACAGGATAAGACCAAGCTGCATCAATGCTGCCGTATGCAGGCCAGATTCCGCTTCGGCAAACTCGTTCGCCAGCGCGGAAGTGATACTGTTGCCAGGCATAAACAGCGACAGGCTGTCCAACTGGTAGGTGTTACCGATAATAAAGGTCACCGCCATGGTTTCACCCAGTGCACGCCCCAACCCCAGCATGACGCCGCCAATCACCCCGTTTTTGGTGTAAGGCAATACGATGCGCCAAATCACTTCCCAGGTGGTGCAACCAATGCCGTAGGCTGACTCTTTCATCATTACCGGTGTTTGCTCAAACACGTCGCGCATTACGGCAGCGATATAAGGAATGATCATGATGGCCAGAATCACACCGGCGGCCAGAATACCGATACCAAACGCCGGACCAGAGAACAGCGTGCCCAAAATAGGAATGCCGGACAGGATACTTCCGACCGGTTGCTGGAAGTATTTGGCAAACAACGGTGCGAAGATAAACAGACCCCACATGCCGTATACGATACTCGGAATGGCGGCCAATAATTCAATGGCAACACCCAATGGGCGTTTTAACCAGTTCGGTGCCAGTTCGGTCAGGAACAAGGCGATACCGAAGCTGATAGGGATAGCAATGATCAAGGCAATCAAAGAGGTCACAATGGTGCCGTAAATCGGTACCAGTGCACCGAACTGCCCGGCAGGCGCGTCCCACTCTTTGGTCCACAGGAACGCCAGACCAAACTTCTCAATGCTCGGCCAGGATGCCACGATCAGGGATACGATGATGCCGCCCAGCAACAGCAGAGTCAGCAGCGCAGAGGCTCTTACCATCGCGCTAAAGATGACATCGCCTAGCTTTCCGGGGGCTTTCATGGTTGGCTTATACTCCGCCATAGGGCTCTCTTCTTCAGTGTTATACCCATCAATTCGGGTATGTTGCATTTGACAGGCAAAGGCGGACGGGCTTCCCGCCCATCCTCCATAACTGATGTCAGTGCCTTGTTAACCGCTCAAGGGCTTGCATAGCGTTTCAGTGCTTATTTAAACAGCGCGTTACCGCTGCTGTCTTTTACACTGGTTTTCCACGACGCGCGGATCTGCTCAACCACTTCGTTTGGCAGAGTAGCGTAATCTAGCGCTACCGCTTGCTCACCGCCTTTCTTGAACGCCCAGTCAAAGAACTTCAGCACTTCAGCGCCCTGCTCTGGTTTGTCTTGTTTCTGGTGAACCAGAATGAAGGTGGTAGACGTGATGGGCCATGCGTCAGCACCGTGTTGGTTGGTCAGGTCCTGGGCAAAAGATTTGCTCCAGTCGATACCCTTGGCCGCGTTGCTGAACGTTTGGCCGGTAGGCTGAACCACTTTACCATCGGCAGAAACCAGCTTGGTGTATGCCAGGTTATTTTGCTTGGCATAGGCGTATTCAACGTAACCGATAGAACCCGGCAGACGCTGAACGAACGCGGCAATACCGTCGTTACCTTTACCACCCAGACCAGTAGGCCAGTTAACCGTAGAACCGGAACCCACTTTTTCTTTCCATTCCTGGTTTACTTTCGCCAGATAGCCGGTGAACACGAAAGACGTACCAGAACCGTCAGCACGACGTACAACGGCAATATCCTGATCCGGCAGCTTGGCATTCGGGTTCAGTTTAGTGATAGCCGGGTCATTCCATTTCTTGATTTTACCCAGGTAGATATCGCCCAGCGTCTTGCCATCCAGCGTCAGATCGTCAGATTTAATGCCAGGGACGTTAACGGCCAGAACGATCCCGCCGATCACGGTAGGGAACTGGAACAGGCCATCTTCAGCCAGTTTCTCATCAGCCAGCGGCGCATCAGATGCACCGAAATCAACGGTTTTTGCTTGAATCTGCTTAACGCCGCCAGAAGAACCAATACCTTGGTAGTTAACTTTATTACCCGTTTCTTTCTGGTAAGAGTCCGCCCACTTTGCGTAGACCGGCGCTGGGAACGTAGCACCTGCACCGGTAAGGTTAACAGCAGATGAGGCGTTGGCCGCCGTCAGGGAGAAGGTTGCCATAACAAAACCGGCAATCATGGTACGCATCAGTTTCATAATCCCTCCTGTGGGATTTTTTAAAGGTGTCGACCCAGATTCTTTATTGATCAGAGTGTAGTTCGCAGGAGGAAAAATAGGACAATTACATGACAGTAAAATGTATTTAATATGACATTTTTATGACACACAAAAAATATTCACGATCAATTGCATTAAACGCAGCATTTTACCTGAAGAAACGCGGCGTTGATTCAGGCCATAGCGCGTAACCAGACCAATAAATCTGCCTGAAAAGTATCAGGTAATAAAGGGGAAGACGACAGCAGACAGTAACAGGAACCCTACTCGACAAATCCCAGCGGTGCAGCCAGAACGCCACTGGCAATATCATCTCTGACCAATTGCCACGGCCCAATGGCAACCCCTAATCCGGCAACGGCAGCCTGTAAGCTGAAATAAAAATGCTCGAACGTTTGTCCGCTATTGTCATGCAGCGGGTGTTGTGTGATCGCACTCCATGTTTGCCAGGCACTTAAACGCGTGCGGCTGTGTAAACGGGGCGCAGCGGTTCGCAATGACAACCCGTTTTCAGCGGGAGAAAACCAGTCAGTCACGTTATCAGGCCGGCACACAGGCCCGACTTTTTCACTGAACAGGTATTCTGCATGGTAACCGTCAGGTAACGGGAAATCATCGCGCCGAATGGTCAAATCAATGCCAGTGTTAAATGAAAATGCTCCTCCGCCAGCAACCAGATGAATATCCCGATCCGGATGTTTTGCCTGAAACGCTGGCCAACGGGGGATCAGCCAACGCATCAGCAATGTGGGTTCACATGACACCACCCAGCGCCGCTGCTGGCGCGTGCTGGCACGCAGTTCACTGGTGGCGCGCTGCATGACCGTCAATCCTTCATTCACCGCCTGTGCCAGCGTGCGGCCTGCTTGCGTCAGAAAAACACGGCGACTGCGCCGTTCAAACAGCGCAACCCCTAAGTCATCCTCCAGCATACGCACCGCACGACTAATTGCACCGTGCGTAAGATGTAACACTTCGGCGGCACGCGTGAAGTTCTCAAACCGTGCTGCGGCTTCAAAACAGCGCAAGGCGATCAGTGAAGGAAGGCGGTTTTGATTTACGTCTAATGGTGAGTCTAACTCACCATTACTGTCAGAAATCATCGTTAGTTATCCCTACATCGTTTGCATAGCATATTGATATCTAATTCTATGTTAAAAAAGGTTATGTATGGTTGAATATCTCGCTGTATTCACAATAACACTGTTTGCCGTTATTAGCCCAGGGCCTGATTTTGCCATGGTGACGCGCAATAGCCTGATGCTGTCGCGCCGTGCGGGAATCTTAACGGCTGTCGGGATCGGTGGTGGCTTTCTGGTCCATGTGAGCTATACCCTGATAGGCATCGGGTTGATCATTCAGCAATCACTGTGGCTGTTCAATATGATCAAACTGATTGGCGCGGCATACCTCATTTGGCTTGGAGTGAAAATGTTACGAGCCAAACCCGCCAGCGCCCAGCCCGATACCGGTATCGCCTCCGTCTCTAATTGGATAGCGCTACGCACCGGCTTTCTCACCAATGCGTTAAATCCCAAAGCAACGGTATTCATCGTCAGCCTGTTTATGCAGGTAGTAAGCCCACAGACGCCATTGGCGGTGCAAATCGGTTACGGTATTTTTATTTCGGTAGCGCACATCTCATGGTTTTGTCTGGTCGCCCTGTTCTTCTCTCCCGGCGCGATCCGTGAACGACTGCTCGACGTGCGTCATTGGATCGACAGAACCTTTGGCGGCGTATTGGTAGGATTGGGGGTGTTGTTGGCTTTGGCGCGACGTTGAACGCTTATCACATAAAAAAACCTGCCCATATAGGGCAGGTCCTGTTATGCAGCGCAGTATAACGGCAGTTACTCTACCGTCACCGATTTCGCCAGGTTACGCGGTTGGTCAACGTCGGTGCCTTTGATCAGCGCCACGTGGTAGGAGAGCAACTGCAACGGCACGGTGTAGAAGATTGGGGCAATCACCTCTTCCACATGCGGCAGCGGAATGATGCACATGTTTTCGCTGCTGGTAAAGCCCGCTTCTTCATCGGCAAACACATAGAGCTCACCGCCGCGCGCGCGCACTTCTTCGATGTTGGATTTCAGTTTTTCCAACAGCTCATTGTTGGGCGCTACCACTACCACAGGCATATCCACATCAATCAGCGCCAGCGGGCCGTGCTTCAACTCACCCGCCGCGTAGGCTTCTGCATGGATGTAGGAGATCTCTTTAAGCTTCAGCGCCCCTTCCATTGCGATAGGGTACTGATCGCCGCGCCCCAGGAACAGCGCATGGTGCTTATCCGAGAAACCTTCTGCCAGAGACTCAATCAGCTTGTCCTGCGACAGCATCTGCTCGATACGCGCAGGCAGCGCTTGCAGGCCGTGAACGATGTCGTGCTCAATTTGGGCATCCATACCGCGCAGACGGCCAATACGCGCCACCAGCATCAGAAGCACCGTTAGCTGGGTGGTAAACGCCTTGGTAGACGCCACACCGATTTCCGTACCGGCTTTGGTCATCAACGCCAAATCAGATTCACGGACCAGCGATGATCCTGCCACGTTACAAATGGCCAGCGATCCCAGATATCCCAGCTCTTTGGACAAGCGCAGCGCTGCCAGCGTATCCGCCGTTTCACCGGATTGGGAAAGGGTGATCATCAGGCTATCGGCGCGCACCGCCGGTTTGCGATAGCGGAATTCAGAGGCGATTTCCACATCACAAGGCACACCTGCCAATGCTTCAAACCAGTAACGGGAAACCATGCCTGAGTTGTAGGACGTGCCGCAGGCAATAATCTGGATATGCTGCACCTTGGCCAGCAGTTCATCCGCCTTCGGGCCCAGTTCAGACAGATTCACTTCACCGTGGCTAAAACGCCATTCCAGGGTGTTTTTGATCGCCAGCGGCTGTTCGTAAATCTCTTTCTGCATGTAATGGCGATAAGCACCTTTGTCACCAGAGTCGTAATTGACTTTGGATTCAATCTCTTCACGCTCAACGACATCGCCCTCGCGGTTGAAAATACGCACAGTGCGGCGCGTCACTTCAGCCACGTCGCCCTCTTCCAGGAACATAAAGCGGCGGGTAACCGGCAGCAGAGCCAGTTGGTCAGACGCGAGGAAGTTTTCACCGACACCACGGCCAATCACTAGCGGACTACCGGAACGGGCAGCCACCAGCACGCTCGGATCGCGGCTGTCCATCACCACCATACCGTAAGCACCACGCAGCTGAGGGATCACGAGTTTTACCACGTCAACCAGCGCACCGCCGGTCTGTTGCTGTTCCCAGTGCACCAGGTGCGCAACCACTTCGGTATCAGTTTCAGAAACAAAACGATAGCCACGCCCGATCAGCGTTTCACGCAGTGGTTCGTGGTTTTCAATAATGCCGTTGTGAACAATGATAATAGGACCGGAGACGTGCGGGTGCGCATTCTCTTCTGACGGCTCACCGTGCGTTGCCCAACGGGTATGAGCAATGCCCGTACCGCCCGCAAGCGGATGCTCTTCCACCGCTTGCGCCAGTATCTGTACCTTACCCAAGCGACGTACGCGGGCAACGTGCCCCTCTGCGTCAACCACCGCCAACCCCGCAGAGTCATAACCACGGTACTCAAGGCGGCGAAGCCCTTCTAACAAAATTTCAGAAATATCGCGTTGCGCAACTGCGCCTACAATTCCACACATGGATGTGTATTCCTATACGCGTGACATATTGTGTCACTTTCGACGTCTTAGACCTGATCGTGCCGATTTTTCCGGCGTCCCCGAGCCTTGTAGAGAGTGGGGATTATTATGTTTTGCGGAGTGCTTTAGCCTAAAACACTGTGCAAAACCGCCTCCACGAAATGGGAGGCGAGATCACTTATTTTTTCTTAACGGGCCGCGCCCAACCTGAAATATGACGCTGTTTTACCCGTCTTATCACCAGCGCATTCTCTTCCACATCGCGCGTTACTGTGGTGCCAGCACCGATGGTCACGCCACTGGCTACGGTCACAGGGGCCACAAGTTGACTGTCAGAACCGACAAACACCCGATCACCAATCACGGTTTTGTGCTTGTTGGCACCGTCATAGTTACAGGTGATGGTGCCTGCACCAATATTCACATCATCACCAATTTCCGCATCGCCAAGATAGGTCAAATGGCCTGCTTTGGAACCTTTGCCCAAGCGCACCTTTTTCAACTCAACAAAATTCCCAACGTGTGCACCCTGTGCCAGCTCGGCCCCCGGTCGCAGGCGCGCAAAGGGCCCTACCGTACACTCAGCGTCCAAAAACGCATTTTCTAACACGGTGTACGGGCTGAGGACACAGTCATCACCGATCACGCTGTCTTTGATGATACAGCCCGCACCAATCTCAACCCGATTCCCTAATGAGACCTGGCCTTCAATGATCACATTAGCATCAATACTCACATCACGTCCGTGCGTCAATGTCCCACGCAGATCAAAACGCTCGGGATCGAATAACATGACGCCCGCCAGCAGCAGTTTATTGGCCTGTTCCCGCTGATAGACACGCTCCAGAGTCGCCAGTTGCAGGCGGTTATTAACCCCTTCTACTTCGCTCAGATTATCAGGATGTACGGCTTCAATACGGCGGCCTTCTGAAGCGGCCATAGCGACAATGTCGGTGATGTAATACTCGCCTTGCGCGTTGTTATTGTTTAACTGGCTCAGCCAGCGTTTCAGATCCTGACCGTTTCCTGCCAGAATGCCGGTGTTGATTTCGTTAATCTGACGCTGCTGTTCCGTCGCGTCCTTGTGCTCGACAATCCCGACCACAGACCCGTTCTCATCGCGCACAATGCGGCCATAACCGGTGGGGTCGTCCAATTTCACCGTCAGAAGCGCAATGCCGCCCTGTGGCTTATCCGCCAGCAAGCGCGCCAGCGTGGCGGGTGATATCAAAGGAACATCACCGTACAGCATCAGAATATCTTCATCATCAGCAAAAAACGGCGCCGCCTGCTGCATAGCGTGCCCGGTGCCGAGTTGCTCCGCTTGCAGAACCCAATTCAAATCCGGGTTGGTTAACCTGTCTTTCAGTAAATCGCCACAGTGTCCGTAGACCAAATGCACCTGTTTGGCGCCCGTTTCCATAGCCGCATCAATCACATGCTGAACCATCGGCTTGCCAGCGAGCGGATGAAGTACTTTTGGAAGATCGGAATATATACGTGTTCCTTTGCCAGCGGCAAGGATAACCACGCTCATGACACTGTTAGACATGCACCACCCTGATGAAACGAATTGATAACCCACGGATTCAATTGGATGAAAGTAAACCCGTTATCGCTGCGGATTACTACATATTTTTCAACGAAAAATACCACAATGCCGCGCGTGGCGAGGAAAAAGAAAGTGTACCCAAGTCTAAACCTTACTGGTGGTTTTTTTAATTCCTCTTTTCCGAAAAATGGCTAAAACGCGACGGCGGATAATGAATTCCGGTTTCAGGAAAAACAGACTTTTGTTTTATATGTTTCCATTTGTGACAAAAAAAAGAAACAGTGTTTCATTTTTTTTTCATCATAGCCACACAACTCAATAAACAATACCCAAGGGGATACAATGAAACTCAGTGCTTTACGGCTTGCCACGGTAGCCCTGGCGCCGTCCTTTCTGTTCCTTAGCATGACTGCACACGCAACTGAACAACCCGCTCCGGTATAGCACAGCATCGCCTTCGGCCAATCGACCGACGTTAACTTCTCCTCCAACGTTCTGCCGGAAAAAGTTGGCGTTAACGATGTCACCATCAACGGCAAAAAACTGACGGTTGACGATAAGGCCGACCTCTCAGCGCCGATCACCATCGAGAGCCGCGGCGGTAAAATTGCCAACACGCACGATGGGCTAACCTTCTTCTACACTACGCTGCCTGCCAATGTGAACTTTACCTTGCAAGCCACCGTGACCGTCGATCAGTTTGGCCCGGAAAATGGCGCTAAACCGGCCGCACAGGAAGGGGCTGGAATTCTGGTGCGCGACATTATCGGTGCACCGCGTCAAAATCCGTTGAAGGAAGGCTATGAGGAGTTCCCTGCTGCCTCCAACATGGTGATGAATGCCATCATGACGCAGGATAAGAAATCCCATACGGAAGTCCGGTTGCAAGCCATTGTGCGTAACGGCGTGCTGCAACCGTGGGGTAACGCGGGTGCCAAGATCACCAAGACCAATATTCAGGAAAAAATTAACCTGGAACAGACCCCTCCTTTCCGTATGAAGGTGGAACGTACCAATGACGGTTTTGTGACATCCTATGCGCCCAAAGACAGCGACAACTGGGTAAGCAAAGACGTGAAAGGGGCGGACCTCGTCACCAAACTGGATAAAGATCATTACTATGTGGGCTTCTTCGCATCACGTAACGCCAAAATCACTGTCAGTGATGCGCAGTTGACGACTTCTCCGGCACAAACCAAAGCGTCACCGGAATTCAAATTTGCCGCATTTGCCCCGGTATTGCAGGTGATGTCCTCGACCAAGAGCGCGAGCGATAACTATGACGTGCAACTACGTGCCAACTATGCCGGTACCGTCACCATCACTCAGGGCGATAAAGCGCTGGGCGCAGCACATACCGTTAAAGCCGGTGAGACGCTAAGCGTTCCTGCCAAGCTGAGCGCAGGGCAGTGACTTCAAAATCGTTTATCTGCCAACAGAAGGTGATGATAAAGCAGCGAAAGAAGCAACGTTCAGCGTAGAGAAAGTCAAACTGGCCGATGCCAAAAATGTCTATGTTTCTGCGCAAGGTCAGGCAAGCAACGATGGCAGCAAAACTGCCCCGTTAGATTTCGCAACCGCTATTAACGTATTGCCAGCAGGAGCAACCTTATGGCTAGCAGACGGCGATTACAGTGCTTCTTCCATTCCCGTCAGCGCCAGCGGCAGCCAGAAAGCACCGAAAAAACTGTTCGCTCAGGGCAAAAAAGCAGTGATTCACGGCCTGCAACTGAATGCCAGCCATTGGCATGTGAAAGGCGTCGAAATCACTGAGAAGCCGTTCCGTATCGAAGGCAGCTACAACACCATCGAACAAGTACTGGCGCATCATTGTGACGACACAGGGATTCAGGTTTCTTCTTCCTGTGACGTAGGCCGTCCGCTGTGGGCAAGCCACAACCTGATTCTGAACTCGGAATCACACAGCAACCAGGATCCAGGCAAAATCAACGCCGACGGTTTTGCGGTGAAAATGCGCGTGGGTGAAGGCAACGTGATTCGCGGTGCGTTCTCTCACAACAACATCGACGATGGTTTTGACCTGTTCAACAAGATTGAAGACGGCGCTAACGGCGTTGTGGTGATCGAGAATTCAATTGCCATGAACAACACCAGCAACGGTTTCAAAATGGGCGGCGAAGGTCAGCCGGTTGCGCACAAAGTGAAAAACAGCATCGCTGTTGGCAACCAACTGGATGGTTTTACTGATAACTTCAACCCCGGCGCGCTGGTGGTAGAAAACAACATGGCTCTGGATAACCAACGCTTCAACTTTATTTTCCGTCCAAGTCCTTACTCTGGCCCGGAAAAACAAGGCGTGTTTAAAAACAACGTCTCCCTGAAAACCCAAGAAGGCAAGTACGACGACGCCGTGGTGGGTAACGTGGACAACAGCAACTTCTTTATCAAAGACGGTCGCTCTGTTAACGCTCAGGGAAAAGAGATAACCGTGAAGAACTTTGTCTCCGTTAAAGTACCGGAAACGTTCGCACGCGATGCGAAAGGTAACCTGGTACTGGGTGATTTCCTCAAGAAGAAATGATTGACTGAAAAAAGCCAGATAAGCGGTGGGGATAATCCCCCGCCGTTCAGTCTGATGATAAAGTCACTTTACACCTCATCATCTTCGGCTTATCTCTCGTCATCCTCGGCGAAAGCCGGGGATCTCTGTGAGAATAAACGCGTTTCTTCTGCACGAGATTCCCGCCTTCGCGGGAATGACGGTGATGGGTGGTAATGACGGTGGGAATAGGGCAATTTACCAGCAACCTCAGCGGCGGGAATAACCCCGCCATTTTTTGTCTATAAAAAAAGGCCGATCGCTAGATCGGCCTTTTTTACTGAATGCGCAAGTTACATCGCTTTTTTAGTCAGCTCAATAACACGCAGCTTCGCAATCGCTTTCGACAATTCTGCTGAAGCCTGTGCGAAATCCACATCGCCATGCGAATTGCGAATGTGATCTTCCGCTCTACGCTTGGACTCCAGCGCGCGCGCTTCATCAAGGTCCTGCCCACGGATGGCGGTATCGGACAGCACGGTCACGGAGTTCGGTTGCACCTCAAGGACGCCGCCGGACAGATAGATATACTCTTCTTCACCGTGTTGTTTAACGATACGCACCATACCAGGTTTAATGGCAGTGAGCAGCGGGGCGTGACCAGGGTAGATACCCAGTTCGCCCTCACTCCCCGTCACCTGGATCTTTTGCACCAGGCCTGAGAACATTTCCTGTTCTGCGCTAACGACATCCAGATGGTAAGTCATAGCCATATCAACCTCCTAACAGACGTTACAGTTTCTTGGCTTTTTCCACTGCTTCGTCAATGGAGCCAACCATGTAGAACGCCTGCTCCGGCAGATGGTCGTATTCACCGTCCATGATGCCTTTAAAGCCGCGGATGGTGTCTTTCAGTGACACGTATTTACCCGGAGAACCGGTAAATACTTCTGCCACGAAGAACGGCTGCGACAGGAAGCGCTGGATTTTACGCGCACGGGCAACGACCAGTTTGTCTTCTTCAGACAGCTCGTCCATACCCAGGATCGCGATGATATCCTTAAATTCCTGATAACATTGCAGAATGGACTGCACGCCACGCGCTACGTCGTAATGTTCCTGACCAACCACCAGCGGATCCAATTGACGGCTGGTGGAATCCAGCGGGTCAACGGCCGGGTAGATACCCAGAGACGCGATTTGACGGCTCAGTACCACAGTCGCATCCAAGTGGGCGAAGGTGGTGGCTGGCGACGGGTCAGTCAAGTCATCCGCAGGGACGTATACGGCCTGTACAGATGTGATAGAACCGGTTTTGGTAGAGGTGATACGTTCTTGCAGCACGCCCATCTCTTCCGCCAGCGTCGGCTGATAACCTACCGCAGAAGGCATACGACCCAGCAGTGCGGATACTTCCGTACCGGCCAGGGTATAACGGTAGATGTTATCGACAAACAGCAGTACGTCACGGCCTTCATCACGGAATTTTTCCGCCATGGTCAGGCCAGTCAATGCTACGCGCAGACGGTTGCCTGGCGGCTCGTTCATCTGGCCGTAAACCAGTGATACTTTGTCGATAACGTTGGAGTCGGTCATTTCGTGGTAGAAGTCGTTACCTTCACGGGTACGTTCCCCTACACCGGCAAATACGGAGTAACCGGAGTGCTCGATCGCGATGTTACGGATCAGCTCCATCATGTTTACCGTTTTACCTACACCAGCACCACCGAACAGGCCCACTTTACCGCCCTTGGCGAACGGACACATCAGGTCGATAACCTTGATACCCGTTTCCAGCAGTTCCTGGGAGTTGGAGAGCTCTTCGTAGCTCGGCGCCTGACGGTGAATCGCCCAACGCTCTTCTTCGCCGATCTCGCCTTTCATGTCGACCGGTTCGCCCAGTACGTTCATGATACGGCCCAGCGTGGCTTTACCTACCGGTACTTCGATCGGATGGCCCAGGCTGTTCACTTTCAGCCCGCGACGCAAACCGTCAGAAGAACCCATTGCAATACAACGAACAACGCCGCCGCCCAACTGTTGCTGCGTTTCCAGCACCAGTTTTTCAGCACCGTTTTCAACCTCAAGCGCATCGTACACGTTAGGTACGGCATCTTGCGGGAACTCGACGTCGACCACGGCGCCGATTACCTGGATGATCTTTCCAGTTGCCATCTTGAACCCTCTACGTAATTCGTAAACCTGGTTTAAACCGCGGAGGCTCCCGATACGATCTCGGTGAGTTCCTGCGTGATGCTGGCCTGACGAGCCTTGTTGTAAACCAACTGCAACTCTTTGATCAGGCTACCGCCGTTGTCCGTTGCAGCTTTCATCGCAACCATACGAGCGGCCTGTTCACTGGCCAGGTTTTCTACGACGCCCTGATAAACCTGAGACTCCACATAGCGGCGCAACAGGGTATCCAGCAGCGACTTAGGATCGGGTTCATACAGGTAATCCCAGGATTTCTTCTTCAGTTCGCCATCGTCCGCAGGAGGCAGAGGCAGAAGCTGAACCACTTGGGGTTCCTGAGACATGGTATTGATGAACTTGTTACTCACAATGTACAGCTTGTCCAGACGACCTTCGTCATAGACTTGCAGCATCACTTTTACCGGCCCGATCAGTTCGGACAGGCTAGGGTTATCCCCCATGCCGGTAACCTGAGCAACAACGTTACCGCCCACAGAACCGAAGAACGAAACCCCTTTGGAACCGATCATCGCCAGATCGCTCTGTACGCCTTTATCGCTCCAGGCTTTCATGTCTGCCAGCAATTTTTTGAACAGGTTAATGTTCAAGCCACCGCACAGGCCACGATCCGTGGACACCACCAAATACCCGACGCGCTTAACGTCACGCTCTTCCAGGTACGGATGTTTATATTCCAGATTCCCTAACGCCAGGTGACCAATCACCGTGCGGATGGTCTCTGCATAAGGACGGCTGGCCGCCATACGATCCTGCGATTTACGCATTTTGGAAGCGGCGACCATTTCCATCGCTTTAGTGATCTTCTGCGTGTTCTGGACGCTTGCGATCTTACTACGTATCTCTTTTGCGCCGGCCATCTTTGCATCTCCTCAATGCCCGTAGGCCTGCCATCAGGCAGGCCTACGGGCGTTACCAGGACTGGGTTGCCTTGAAGGTATCAAGGATAGTTTTGAACTTACCCTCGATCTCATCGTTATAAGCACCAGTCTGGTCGATTTGTTGCAGAAGATCGCCGTGTTCGCGGTCGGCATACGCCAACAGCGCCGCTTCGAAGCTACCTACTTTCGCCAGTTCAACATCAGCCAGATAGCCACGTTCAGCGGCGAACAGCACCAGAGACTGCTGCGCAACCGACATCGGCGCATACTGTTTCTGTTTCAGCAGTTCAGTTACTTTCTGACCATGATTCAGCTGCTTACGCGTTGCATCATCCAAATCCGAAGCGAACTGGGAGAACGCCGCCAGTTCACGATACTGCGCCAGTGCGGTACGAATACCACCGGACAGTTTCTTCATGATCTTGGTCTGCGCTGCACCACCCACGCGGGATACGGAAATCCCTGGGTTAACCGCAGGACGGATACCGGCGTTGAACAGGTTCGATTCCAGGAAGATCTGACCATCGGTAATCGAGATTACGTTGGTCGGAACGAACGCGGAAACGTCACCCGCCTGAGTTTCGATGATCGGCAGCGCCGTCAATGAACCGGTTTTCCCTTTAACTTCACCCTTGGTAAACGCTTCTACGTAATCGGCGTTAACGCGTGCCGCGCGCTCCAGCAAACGGGAGTGGAGGTAGAAAACATCACCAGGGTAAGCTTCACGACCTGGCGGACGACGGAGCAGCAGGGAAATCTGACGATAAGCGACGGCCTGTTTGGACAAGTCATCGTAAATGATCAGTGCATCTTCACCGCGGTCACGGAAGTATTCACCCATCGCACAACCGGCATACGGAGCCAGATATTGCAGTGCGGCAGATTCAGACGCCGTTGCGATCACAACAATGGTGTTGGCCAATGCGCCGTGCTCTTCCAGTTTACGCACCACGTTGGAGATAGTGGAAGCTTTCTGGCCGATGGCAACGTACACGCACTTGATGCCGGAATCACGCTGGTTGATGATGGCGTCGATAGCCAGTGCGGTTTTACCCGTCTGACGGTCGCCGATGATCAATTCACGCTGACCACGACCAATCGGGATCATGGCGTCAACGGACTTGTAGCCCGTCTGTACCGGCTGATCAACGGATTGACGTTCGATAACGCCCGGTGCGATCGCTTCTACCGGAGAGAACCCGTCGTTCTCAACCGGACCTTTGCCGTCGATAGGTGCACCCAGGGTGTTCACCACGCGGCCCAGCAGACCACGGCCAACCGGCACTTCCAGAATACGGCCGGTACACTTGACCTTCATGCCTTCGGCGAGGTCAGCGTACGGACCCATCACCACCGCACCAACAGAGTCGCGCTCCAGGTTCAGGGCGATAGCGTAACGGTTGCCGGGCAGGGAGATCATCTCCCCCTGCATCACATCGGCCAGGCCGTGTACGCGAATGATCCCGTCACTGACGGAAACAATAGTACCTTCATTGTGAGCTTCGCTCACCACATTGAACTGAGCAATGCGCTGCTTGATCAGTTCGCTGATTTCGGTGGAATTCAGTTGCATGCTCCAGTCCCCTTAAGACTGCAAGACGTCTGCGAGGCGTTCCAGACGGCCGCGAATGCTGCCATCTATCACCATATCGCCCGCGCGGATCACCACGCCTGCGACAACAGACTTATCAATTTTGCAATTCAGCTTCACTTTGCGTGACAGGCGTTTTTCCATGGCGGAAGTAATCTTGTCCAGCTGCGGTTCACTCAGTGCGCTCGCGGAGGTGACTTCGACGTCAACCGTCGACTCCTGCGCGGCGCGGAGTTGCGCAAACTGTTCCAGAACTTCAGGAAGCACCAGTAAACGCCCATTTTCCGCCATCACCTTAATCAGGTTCTGGCCGGGCTCATCCAGCTGATCGCCACACACGTCAATGAAAGTGCTCGCCAACAGATTCGGTGCCATAGCACCGGACAGCAGAGCGACAACCTGTTCATTGCGTGTGACTTTAGCGGCAAACGCCAGCATGTTCTGCCAGCGTTCAACGGCCTGATGTTCAACCGCAAAGTCAAAAGCTGCTTTGGCGTAGGGGCGAGCTACCGTGACAAATTCAGACATCGGCCCCTCCCTCCTTACAGTTCAGCGACCAGTTTATCAACGATGTCGCTGTTAGCAGCTTCATCCACGGAACGTTCAATAATCTTCTCGGCACCGGCAATCGCCAGCATGGCAACCTGTTTACGCAGCTCTTCACGAGCACGTTTACGTTCGGCTTCAATTTCAGCCTGCGCCACGATTTTGCTACGTTCAGCTTCTGCTTCCGCTTTGGCCTCATCCAGGATCTGAGCACGGCGTTTATTGGCTTGCTCGACGATCACCTGAGCTTCCGCTTTGGCTTTTTTCAGCTGATCGGTGGCATTGGCCTGCGCTAAGTTCAAATCTTTTTTGGCACGTTCCGCAGAAGCCAAACCGTCAGCAATCTCTTTCTGACGCTTCTCGATGGCAGCTATTAACGGCGGCCATACAAACTTCATGCAAAACCAGACAAACAGGACGAACGCAATGGCTTGGCCGAGGATTGTTGCATTAATATTCACAGCACAATGCCTCTTTTAAGTTAAATAATTGATGTTAAATACCTAACCGGCGTTACCGGGTTAGGCGACCGCAAACATCACATACAGGCCCAGACCAACAGCAATCATCGGGATGGCGTCAACCAGACCCATAACGATAAAGAACTGTGTACGAAGCAGAGGAATCAGGTCAGGCTGGCGAGCCGCGCCTTCCAAGAATTTACCACCCAGAATGCCGATACCGATCGCAGCACCGATCGCCGCCAGACCCATCATCAACGCGGCAGCCATGTACAGCAGATCCACACTCAGGTTTTCCATGACAGTCTCCAGTTTGTTTCAGTTAGAACGTTATTGTGTTGAAAGAAAAATCAATGCTCTTCAGATGCCATCGAGAGATAAACAACCGTCAGAACCATGAAAATAAAGGCCTGAAGCGTAATGATCAGGATGTGGAATATTGCCCAAGGCACATTCAACAACCATTGCGACCACCACGGCAGCAAACCGGCAATCAGGATGAAGATCAACTCACCCGCATACATGTTGCCAAACAGTCGCAAGCCGAGTGAAACCGGTTTGGACAGCAGGCTGACACCTTCAAGAATCAGGTTGATGGGAATAAAGACCGGATGGTTGAAAGGTTGCATGGTCAGTTCTTTTACAAAACCGCCAACGCCTTTCATTTTGATGCTGTAGAACAGCACCAGGATAAACACGCCCAGCGCCATGGACAGTGTGATGTTGACATCCGCCGTCGGTACTACGCGCAGGTAAGGCAATCCAATCCAATGCTCGCCGATAAAGGGCAGAAGATCGATCGGAAATAGGTCCATGGCGTTCATCAGGAACACCCAAACGAAAATGGTCAGCGCCAGAGGGGAGATAAGTTTGCTTTTACCATGGAACATGTCACGCACGTTGCCATCAACAAAACCGATGATCATCTCCACAAAGGTTTGCAGTTTACCGGGCACGCCGCTGGTCGCGTTCTTTGCAACCTTGCGGAAAATGACCAGAAACAGGATCCCAAGTGCGATTGAGAAAAACATCGAATCGACGTTAATAGACCAGAACCCCGAACCTACCTGTAAATGTTTCAGGTGATGACCGATATACTCTTGGGGAGTAGATGCAGACATGATGTTCCTTACCCTGTTGTTGTTAATACGGTAACGGTTAACGAATCTTACGGTTAACGATGGCTGGCGCCACTATCTGCATTATCAGCACCGCCAGGTAGGTCAGACCAAGGGGAACAAACGCCGCCTTGAACAGACCCAACGCCACCACCAGCAACGCGATGGTGATAAATACTTTCAACACCTCGCCAATGGCAAACGACCAGGCAACACGCCCTTCTATGGGCTTACCCGCCTAATGACGCAAGGCGAACAGCACAAAGCACACGTTCGGCAGCCATACCGCCAGTCCTCCGGCTAAAGCGGAAGCGCCCGCCTCAACACTCCGCAGGCAAAAAACGGTGCTGACCAAAACGAACGTAGCCGCCTGTAGCATCAACCCCAAAAAGGCCGGTTTTCCACTGTAAAGGGAGACAGACATGCGTTTTGCTCTTCATTCCTTTTCCAGAGGCTGACTGACGTATAAAACTGCCTTTATTCCATCGAGTCAAGCGGCAAAAAACGAGCAAATTATACGGTTTACGCCTGCGAATTCAATCGATAAGTAGCAAAAAGATGAACAATAATTTAAATCTCTTATTCAAGCCCTATTTTTACTAACAATCGAGGCGGCAGCCGCGGCCCGTAAGCCTTTCAATAACCCGATAATATGTGATATCAATCACATAAAAATGACATATAGGCTTTATATCAGATCTGATTTTTTTAAGTCTTTAGCAAAAATAGCTATTTATCTTAATTAAATTCAAATAGTTAAATAACGACTCTTTTTAAAACGCCCCGAAAACATCCCGTGCACTGCGTATTGACATCATTAACATTATTTTTTTATGTCTTTAACATCTGGATTTTTCATCTGCAATCTACAACGGCAATTAATTTCTCGGGTTACTATTCGAAGAGAAACAAATAGCGTGCAAGGTTGCCAGGTTTTGTAAAAAAATGGTGATCGGTGTCCATTTTTCCACAAATAATAACCTCCAAGCTTAAAAGGCCTCTCTGATACAATTAGTTATAATTTATTTGATAAAACGCAAAATTAGTTTGCTTTAAGAATCACCAAATGGCGTTCACCGTCCAATTCAGGTACCGATAAACGCACAATGCGCTCTACCGCTATCGATGTAGGTAATGCGGTTAATTCTTCTTCCGGCACTACCCCTTTCAGGGCATAAAAGCGTCCGGTTGCCGGTGCAGGCAGGTGCTTGCACCACTCCAGCATATCAAGCAAAGAGGCAAAAGCGCGGCTGATAACGCCATCGAAAGGCGGTTCAGCGGTGAATTCCTCGACCCGAGACTGCACCGGAAAGACATTATCCAACTTGAGTTCATGCTGAACCTGACGTAGAAAACGCACACGTTTTCCCAGGCTATCCAGCAGAGTGAATGACGCTGAGGGGCGTACAATAGCCAGTGGAATACCCGGTAATCCCGGTCCGGTACCCACATCGATAAACCGATCGCCCTGCAAATGCGGTTCAACCACGATGCTATCCATGATATGCCGTACCAGCATCTCCTGCGGGTCGCGCACTGACGTGAGATTATAGGCCTTGTTCCACTTGTGCAGCATTTCGACATACTGGATTAGCGAATTTTTTTGTTGTTCACTGACCAAAATGCCAGCCCGCTGCAACAGAGCGTCTAATTTGTGTTTCACGCGCTCATCCTGCCATATCTGATGAAATGTGGCTGCCAGGAACAGCCACAAAATGACACACCGTAGTGCGCCTATCTGCATCGGTTATCAGGCGCTGCGGCGCAGCAGCCCTTGTTTTTTCAGCCAAACCAGCAGAATAGAGATCGCTGCTGGGGTAATTCCCGAAATACGCGAAGCCTGACCAATGGACCCTGGTTTGTGGTCGTTGAGTTTGGCTTTCACTTCGTTGGAAAGCCCGCTCACCTGACCATAATCCAGATCCACTGGCAGCACGGTACTCTCATTACGCAGCTGTTTTTCAATCTCGTCCTGCTGACGCGCAATGTACCCTTCATACTTCACCTGAATTTCAACCTGCTCTGCCGCCTGAACATCCGTCAGCGCGGGCGAGAACATCGGTAACGAGGTCAGGGTAGCGTAATCCATCTCAGGGCGACGCAGCAGTTCCTCACCGGTCGCTTCGCGCGACAGCGGCGTTTTCAGCAACGCGTTCACCGCCTCTCGCTGTTCACTGTGGGGATGCACGCGAATTTCGCGTAGACGCTGGCGTTCCTGCTCAATCTGTTCCAGCTTCTCGTTAAAGCGCTCCCAACGATAATCGTCTACCATCCCCAGTTCACGGCCAATTTCAGTGAGACGCAGATCGGCGTTGTCTTCGCGCAGCATCAGGCGGTATTCGGCATGCGAGGTGAACATGCGGTAGGGTTCTTTGGTACCGAGCGTACACAGATCGTCCACCAGCACGCCCAGATACGCCTGATCGCGACGCGGGAACCAACCGTCCTGATCGAACGCCAGACGTGCGGCGTTCAAGCCAGCCAACATGCCCTGAGCAGCGGCCTCTTCGTAACCGGTTGTGCCGTTTATCTGTCCGGCAAAGAACAAACCGTGGATGAATTTGCTTTCCAGCGTAGGTTTAAGATCGCGCGGATCGAAGAAATCGTATTCGATAGCATAGCCAGGGCGCACGATCTTGGCGTTTTCCATACCTTGCATCGAACGGACGATTTGCCACTGTACGTCGAAGGGCAGGCTGGTCGAAATGCCGTTGGGGTAAATCTCGTTACTGGTCAGCCCTTCAGGTTCAAGGAAAATCTGATGCGCATTGCGATCGGCAAAGCGCATCACCTTGTCTTCGATCGACGGACAATAACGCGGGCCTATCCCCTCGATCACACCGGCATACATTGGGCTGCGATCCAGGTTATTGCGGATCACCTCATGGGTTTTTTCGTTGGTGTGCGTGATGTAACACGGCATCTGCGCCGGGTGCTCGCTGGCGTTCCCCAGGAACGAGAACACCGGCATTGGGTTATCACCGTGCTGTTGCGCCAGTACGCTGAAATCAATGGTGCGCGCATCGATACGCGGTGGCGTACCGGTTTTAAGGCGGCTGACACGCAACAGCAGCTCACGCAGTCTGCGAGATAACGGTATGGAGGGCGGATCGCCAGCACGTCCACCGCTGTAGTTATCCAGACCGATGTGAATTTTACCATCAAGGAATGTCCCAACGGTCAGCACCACCGTTTTGGCGCGGAATTTCAGCCCCATTTGGGTGACAGCACCGACCACACGATCGTTCTCAACAATAAGATCGTCAACCGCCTGCTGGAAGATCGTCAGGTTCGGCTGGTTCTCCAGCGCGGTGCGTATTGCCTGACGATAAAGCACGCGATCCGCCTGTGCACGAGTAGCACGAACGGCAGGACCTTTACTGTTGTTTAGTATTCTAAACTGAATACCGCCCCGATCGACCGCGCGAGCCATCAGGCCGCCCATGGCGTCGATCTCTTTAACCAGATGTCCCTTTCCGATCCCACCAATAGCCGGATTGCAGGACATTTGTCCCAGAGTATCGATATTGTGTGTCAATAACAGGGTTTGACGCCCCATGCGTGCAGCTGCCATGGCGGCTTCTGTGCCCGCATGGCCACCGCCGATCACGATGACGTCAAAAGGATCTGGATAAAACATGGTACTGCACCTCGCGTGGTGTTAACGAGAATAGTCGGGTTAACGATGTGTGCCTAAGATCATTGCTTGCCTTGGGGAAGGGGATTCTACTCAAGTTTACGCAAACGACAAGCCCGTTGGATCGTCGGTAGTTAAAGAAAGATCTTTTTATATAGAGATCTTTTTATTGGATCTATTATTAAGATACATACTGCTTGTGAATAAGTACTTTTTCCATATGAAGATCAACAAATTGTTGATGATCGTTTGCTGTGAATGATCGGTGATCCTGTACCGTATAGCTTGGGATCAAAATAGTTGGTTATTCACATGACAAAAAACGAACAACGGTTGTTATTGGGATAACTACCGGTTTTCACCCAGATATACATAAAGTTATACACAATTAAGTGGCTAAATAAACCGCTTAATTGAGTAATTCTACCCACGGAGCCAACCAGATTTCTGCTGGATCCACGGTAACGATCGCACCGTAGAAGGTGTCATACTCTTTACTGCCGATCCCGATAGCGCCATAACGAACCTGCGAAAGATCCGCTTTCCGATCGCTAATCTGCTTAAACAACGGTTGCAGGTTATCGGTAATTCACCGGCACCGTGGGTTGAGCTCACCAGTAGCCATACTCCGCTCTGCGGGAGGTCGTCCAGTTGCGGGCCATGCTGAACATCAGTGGAAAAGCCTTGCTGTTCCAGTAACTCGGCCAGATGTTTTGCCACATACTCCGCACTGCCTAACGTACTGCCGCTGATAAGCGTAATGTCTGCCATGCTCGATCCCGTCCGAATAAAAGATGCGGTATTGTACGCTGTGATCGAGCTGTTATCTACCTGTGGATAATAGGGATATACCTGTTGACGTTTACGGGGTGATCGTCCGCATGATCGGGTTCTGTAGCGAGATCAGGGTTTCCGTGGACTGAATTTCATCGATGGTCTGGATCTTGTTGATAAGTACGTGTTGCAGTGCGTCAATGGAACGGCACATTACTTTGATGAAAATGCTGTAATGCCCGGTGGTGTAGTAGGCTTCTACCACTTCTTCCAGGTTATTCAGTTTTTCCAGGGCTGAGGGGTAATCCTTGGCGCTTTTTAAAATGATGCCGATAAAGCAGCACACGTCATAACCGAGTTGCTTGGGGCTGACATCAACCCGGGTGCCGACAATAATGCCCGCCTGCTTCATTTTTTCGACGCGAACGTGGATGGTGCCGGGACTGACCGAAAACTGCTTGGCCAATTCGGCATAAGGGGTGCGGGCATTTTCCATTAAAGCGTTTAGGATGCAGCGATCGAGATTATCGATCTGATAAATTTCAGTCATAATTTTTCCTTATATTTAGTTCTTTCTCATTTTTAGCATGCGTTAAATGAGGAATCAAAACCATGATGCCTGTTTCTTTGCTGGATTATTGAGTTTCACCGCCATTCTATTGCTTAATTGCACAATAGACAGTGACGACGGACATGGGTAAATGAAAAAGAGCTATATCGAAAAACAACAACAAATTGCATTTGTGAAATCCTTTTTCTCCGCACAGTTAGCGCAGAAACTGGGTCTAATTGAAGTTCAAGCCCCGATACTGAGCCGCGTGGGCGATGGTACTCAGGATAACCTCTCCGGCAGCGAGAAAACGGTACAGGTACACGTGAAAGCATTGCCTGACTCCACGTTCGAAGTGGTGCACTCCCTGGCGAAATGGAAGCGTAAAACCTTGGGTGACTATGATTTTAGCGCTGGTGAAGGGATCTATACCCACATGAAGGCACTGCGCCCGGATGAAGATCGCTTGAGCCCGATCCACTCTGTTTATGTCGATCAGTGGGATTGGGAACGCGTTATGGGGGATGGCGAGCGCTCCATCGAGTATTTGAAATCCACCGTTAACAACATTTATCAGGCAATAAAAAGCACCGAAGCTGAGGTTAGCAGCAAGTTTGGTCTGGCCCCTTTCCTGCCGGAAACCATTCATTTTGTTCACAGCGATACGCTGCTCAAGCGTTATCCTGAACTGGATGCCAAAGGGCGCGAACGCGCCATCGCCAAAGAGCTGGGTGCTGTATTCCTGATAGGCATTGGCGGGGCATTGTCTCACGGTGAGCGTCACGATGTGCGTGCGCCGGATTATGATGACTGGTCGTCAGCGGGTGAACAGGGTCTGAAAGGGTTGAACGGCGATATCCTGGTGTGGAATCCGGCGTTAAACGATGCTTTCGAGCTCTCTTCCATGGGGATTCGTGTCGATGCTGAGGCGCTCCAACGTCAATTGACGCTGACGGGGGATGTCGATCGTCTGGCACTGGAGTGGCATCAGGCGCTGATGCGTGGTGACATGCCGCAAACCATTGGTGGCGGTATCGGTCAATCCCGCCTGGTGATGCTGCTACTGCAACTTGCGCACATTGGTCAGGTGCAGTGCGGTGTGTGGCCACAGCCGGTCAGAGAATCCGTGCCTGCATTGCTGTAATCGCTGTAGAAGCGCTACGCTCAGGCGTGGCGCAATCGCCGCAGTAAACGTCCTTTTAACCCGGTATCCACGTGCCAGATATGGTCGAAAATGTGCAGGATGCCGGGTTTTCCATGTTGTGACATCGCAACAGCATGAAAACGATGGTGATGTTGTTGCTGCCGTTGCCGAACACGTTGCACGGTCTCTTCAGGCAGGCGCTGTGCGATGAAATCAGAAATCATCACCGCATCGGCATCGTGCCACACATCATCTTCCAGTTTGTCCAGCAGCGCTGACATACAGGCTGCCATATCGGTGCCGCCACGAAACGATTGACCAAGAAAACGCGTGGCCTGTTCGATACCGGTGACGGCAGTCAGCTCATAGCGCACGATATCGGTGGCAAACAGCATAATGTAGCAGCGGCGATTATCGGCAAGGGCGATGCGCATGAGTGCCAGGCAAAAGGCTTTGGCGCAGCGTTCATTGAAACCGCCCATCGACCCTGAGGTATCGACACAGACAATAAAAGGGCCTCTGGGCTGCTGTTCGTTTTGCTGATGTGAAACCGGGCGCTCTATTACCTTTTCGTGCCAGCTTTCCCCCTGCAACCGATAGGTCAGAAACCGCCGTTCCAGCAAACGACGATAGAATTCGTATTCCAGCTCTTTGATGCCCATGGCGGCCAATTCGGCGGGGAGCAGTCGCAGAATATCATCGCTTTGATGGATGCCATCCACTTGCTCTGGCACCGTATCCGGTTCACGAACCATCACGCGAAACGCTTCGCGCGGTGCTTCAGTGGAGAGAATGGATTTGGTCTCCCGGCTGCGACCTAAACGCTCGGCCAGGCGCTGCAATGAAGGCTGCTTTTGTAGAAAGTCGCAGAAGTTAATCAGGGTTTGCAGCTCGGTTTTTATCAATTTTCCCGCGCTGAGATCCCATAATCGTCCGGCGGCTGTCTCGTTCTCCGCCAGTACGGCTTCCAGTTTGCCGGTCAAGGTCAGCCGCTGTTGTAACTCATCAAGCAGGATCTCTTTTTCTGCCTCCATCAATTGATGGTGCAAGGAGACCGTTTGCAAAGAGAGGCTCATTTTCCAGCGCTGTAAGAACAGAGCGTGGAAGGCGTTGCTAAACCGCTGCCCAAGCGTCGGTTCTGCCTGAGCGATCAGCTTGTTAGCCTGAGAAAGAAAAGGCCAGTCCACCGTTTGCAGCGTATCAACGATACGGGGAATGCGTGACTGAAAGGTCAGATTGTCGATGGTCTGGGTATTTTGATAGCAGGTAAATTCCCGCTCCAGATCGGCAGGTGCCACGGTTGCACGCAGGCGCTGCTTGAGTGACGCTTTCCATTCGGGCAGATCGTGCAGCAGCGCCGCTTTCATTCTAGGGTGCTGTTCAAGAAAAGCCGCAAGCTGTGGCGTAGCCAACAGCGCGATAACTAGGCTGTGTCCCTTAATTGCGTAACCGGTGGTAAAACACGCGGATGCAGCCCAGTTTCACCATTGCTAGATAGTTTCTTGCCGTTTTTTCATAACGTGTGGCGATCCGTCGATATTCCTTTAA
>NZ_JBPETA010000022.1:0-28019 GCF_051710365.1 Symbiopectobacterium sp.
AGGTTACGGATGGTAACGTGGGGAGTACTCATGCTGATTGGTCTGCAAAAAGCAGTAATAAATTCAGAACTTCAGAATACCGTCAAGTCCCGAAAAAAGAAAAATCAGGTGCGGAATGACGGTTAGAATACCTGCGTGCCAGACTGATCGAGAATCTTTGATGGCCGCTTATCTCGATGTTTCATTTCGACCATTTAAATAGCGAACGATTTAATATCGTGATAAAAAATAGCCTGTAGGAGTTACACCATATCCATTGAAAAAGTACTGTATGTCGCTCACGCAAAAGCCACTGGCGGACATGATGGCCGCGCCGAATCCTCCGATCAGCAACTGAGCGTCAAATTGACGACGCCACGCGAACTGGGCGGTGCCGGTGGCGAAGGGACTAACCCGGAACAGCTGTTTGCCGCAGGTTACTCTGCCTGTTTCCTTGGTGCGCTGAAGTTTGTCGCCAGCAAAGAAAAAATTGCACTGCCAGCGGCAACCACCATTGAGGGGAGTGTCGGCATCGGAGCCGCACCAACCGGATTTGCAATTGAAGTGGAATTGAAAATTGATCTGCCGGGGTTGGCGCGTGAAACCGCGCAAGCACTGGTGGAAAAAGCCCATATCGTGTGCCCGTATTCTAACGCCACACGCGGCAATATCGACGTAACCCTGACGCTACTGTAAGCCACACAGCGTCATGCAAACGGCAGTCTTCTGCCGCTTGCTCAGCGAGCACCAACACCAGTGGAAAAAACAGGACAAATCAAACCGATCAGGGAAGTGAACGACTAAAGGCGGAGGCATCCTTCGCCAAGGCGTCAATATAGGCGCCAATCATTTTAATGCGCTGCACCAGGGGATTTCGTTCCGGCGACGCATCCATAGAGTTTAGCTGAATCACTAACTTTTCGATCTGCGCGCACAGCTCCGCTTCCCGCTGTTGGGCCTGCGTGAGCTGCTGCTGCCAGCTTTCACGATCCTGACGCCAGCCTTGCTGCTGCAACCTGACACAACGTTCCAAATCGGTAAGCGCACTTTCCAGCGCCGGTTCCCACTCATCCACCCACATAGCGATTCCTTGGCACTCTGATCCCGCGAATTATAATGATTGTTGGCACGGACAACAAACCTTCTGGCATACCGCCCCGATTATCGAGTATCGCCACAGGGAATGACACAAATCACATTAAATAAACATTTATTTCACATACTATCCAACACTCGCTACAGTAAACTCATCAGACCAGTTTCTTGCGCGGTTTCTGTGGAGAGCATCATGCACGCCTACCCCAAGCTTTTTTCGCCCCTCAATTTGGGCTTCACCACATTAAAAAACCGCGTCATCATGGGTTCAATGCACACCGGTTTGGAAGAACATCCACAGGGCACTGAACGGTTGGCGGCATTTTACCGAGAACGCGTGCAGGGCGGTGTAGCTCTGATTGTTACCGGCGGTATTGCGCCCAACGCCAAAGGTGCCATGGTCGCTGGCGGAGCGACGCTTGAACATGAAGAGCAGCTACCTCACCATATCCCAATAACCGCTGCGGTGCATGAAGCGGGAGGGAAAATTGCGCTGCAAATTCTGCATGCCGGGCGCTACAGTTATCAACCCGATCCCGTTGCACCTTCCGCCCTTCAGGCACCGATCAGCCCCTTCCTTCCCCACACCATGACTCATGAGGAGATTTTACACACCATCGCTGATTTTGCGCGCTGTGCGGCGCTGGCCCAGCAGGCAGGCTATGACGGTGTGGAAATCATGGGCTCTGAAGGGTATCTGATTAATCAGTTTCTGGTCGAACGCACCAACCAGCGGCATGATGACTGGGGTGGTAACGAACAGAACCGCCGCCGCTTCGCGTTGGAGATTGTGCGTGCAGTGCGCCGTGCAACCGGGCCACACTTTATTATCATCTACCGCCTGTCCATGCTCGATCTGGTGGAGTCCGGCTCCTCATGGCAAGAGATAGAAACCCTGGCTCAAGAGATGGAAGCCGCTGGTGTCACGTTGCTTAACACCGGTATTGGCTGGCACGAAGCACGCATCCCGACTATCGCAACACTGGTGCCGCGTGCGGCCTTTGGCTGGGTGACCCAGCGTTTGATGGGCAAGGTAAACATACCGCTTATCACCACCAACCGCATCAACGATCCGGCTCAGGCAGAACAGATGCTGGCACAGGGCTGCGCTGATATGGTTTCCATGGCGCGCCCCTTTCTGGCGGATTCGCACTTGCTTGAGAAAGCAGAAACGGGCCGAAGCGATGAGATCAATACCTGTATCGGCTGCAATCATGCCTGTCTCGATCGGATTTTTGTCGGCAAGGTGACGTCATGTTTAGTCAACCCGCGCTCCTGCCACGAAACAACGCTCCCGGTAATCGCTACAGACACACCGCAACGAATTGCCGTCATCGGCGCTGGCCCGGCAGAGCTCGCTTTTGCCATTAACGCAGCACAGCGCGGCCATGCAGTGACGTTGTTCGAAGCGGACAGTAACATCGGCGGTCAGTTTAATCTGGCCCGGCAAATCCCCGGCAAACAGGAATTCACGGAGACGCTGCGCTATTACCGCCGTATGTTGGTGCTCACTCACGTATTGGTCCGCCTCAACACCAGAGCCACAATAGACGACCTTAAAACCTTTGATACCGTTATCCTGGCGTGTGGCATCACGCCACGCACGCCGGAGATTCCCGGCATTGATCACCCAAGCGTAGTGAGCTACTTACAGGTGCTGCGCGATAAGGTTCCCGTTGGCAAACGGGTGGCGATTATCGGTGCAGGCGGCATCCGTGTTGATGTTGCCCATTATCTGAGCGCGCCACCGCAAGCCGATTTCTATGCCGAATGGGGTATCGATCGTACTCTTGATAAACGGGGCGGCGTATTACCGCTCGCCGCCGGAGCACCCACTGGCGCAGTGCATCAGCATGAAATCGTGCTGCTGCAACGCAAGGCAGGAAAACTGGGTGAGCATCTTGGCAAAACCACCGGATGGATACACCGGGCGCAACTACTGCGCCACGGCGTGAGCTTTATGGACGGCGTGCAATATCAGCACATTGACGATGCCGGGCTGCATATTATTCATGAGGGCCAGGAGAGATGCATCGCCGTCGATACCATCATCGTCTGTGCAGGACAGGATTCACGGCGCGAGCTCTATGCGCCATTGCAGGCCAGCGGGTGCGCCGTGCATCTGATTGGCGGTGCGGATGTCGCCGCCGAACTGGATGCCCGGCGGGCCATCGATCAGGCCACTCGGCTGGCGCTAACGCTGTAGCCGATGACTCAAGCCCCGTTCAGCGAGACGATGCCAGTTTCACCGCGCGCAGCACCACAAACTTGTTGTTGCCCGCCAGCTGTTCGCAGTTGCCAAACAGGTGTTTCAGCTTCGGGTTGTAGTTGAGGTGGCGATTGCCTACGATACGCAGCTCACCACCATGCGCTAAACAGCGGCGCGCATCGCTGAACATGTTCCAGGCCAGATGGTCGGTGATGGTCTGCTGCTGGTGGAACGGTGGATTACACAGCACGGCTTGCAGCGAATCAAGGGCAATGTTGGCCAGCGAATTATTCACCACAAAACTGGCACGCGGCAGATCTTGCGGACAGTTAATTTCCACGTTCATGCGGCTGGAAGCCAGCGCCATATGAGATTCATCAATAAAGCTGACCAGCGCTAACGGGTTTTGCGCCAGCGCCACCAGCCCGACAATCCCGTTACCGCAGCCTAAATCCACCATCTTGCCTTCAATATCACGCGGCAGGTGCTGCATAAAAAAGCGCGTACCGATGTCCAGGCTACCGCGTGAGAACACGTTGGCATGGTTGTGGATGCGGTAACCATACCCCTCCAGTTCCCACTCAACGGTTGGTGAATACTTACCTACATTGATTTGTGCCACATCGCAGTGAATCAGGCGTGCCTTTTTCCACGCCAGTGAAGTCCGCGTCGGACCAATAATTTTTTCAAACAGCTGCAACGTGGAAGTATGAATATCGCGCGCCTTCGCGCCGGCAATAATTCGCGTATGCGGGGCGACTACCGAGCGTAGCATACGAAGCTGATGCTCCAGCATCGCCAGGGTTTTTGGCACCTTGATAACCACCAGCGATGGCGCATCAGGTAACGCCGTCAGGCTGTCTTGCAACACGACGGATTCCGGCGCAAAGCCGTTGAGCGACAGGTTATGCCGCGTCGCCAGTTGGCTCAGGTAGCTGTCGCTGACGCAGAGCGGCTCATACGCCTGTAATCCACAGGCCAGTGCACCGAATGTGTCGTTCAGAATCACAACGGGCCCAGGCGCAAGCTCCATGACAGCAATCTCGTTAAGCAAAAACGCGTCTGCCGCTTCCCAGGCTTGTAAGGTGGAATTCTCAGACGTTTTCGGATAACACACCAACGTGAGCGTTCGCGTTTCCAGTTCCAATTGGCTCATCGGCCTCTCCCGCGTCATAAAGGTTGCGCAGTGTACCCCGTAACGTCGGGGAGCAGTAAATGCTTTTCGTCAGTCAGGGCGAATCCGGGCGCGTGACGTCCTGTTGCCGTGGTTTTCCCCTACGCAGAACCGCGACGCGACGATTGCCTTGCGCCCACATCATGTTACTCTGTTTTTCTTACGCTCTCGCCAGGAACATCGATCCGTCATGATTCGTTTCGCTATTGTAGGAACCAGTCAGATCACGCGCCAGTTTGTTGATGCTGCACATGAAACCGGTAAGATGAAATTGATCGCCATCTACTCCCGTTCGCAGGAAAAAGCGCAGCAATTTCAAACAGACTATCTGGTTGAACACTGCTTCACCTCTCTGGAGGCGCTCGCCCAGTCCGACCTGATTGATGCGGTTTACATCGCGAGTCCAAATAGCCTGTATGCGGAACAATCCATCCTGTTTCTTGAACATGGCAAACATGTGGTCTGCGAAAAACCCTTGGCATCGAACCATGCCCAGGCGCAGAGAATGATCGCGTGCGCGCAAGCCAATCAGGTCGTGTTGTTTAAAGCTTTCAAAACCGCGAGCTTGCCCAATTACGCCGTGGTGACGCAGGGCCTGGCGCGCATTGGTCGGTTGCGTAAAGTGTTTCTGAATTACTGTCAATATTCTTCCCGTTACCAACCCTATCTGGCAGGAGAGAATCCCAACACCTTCAATCCGGCGTTTTCCAACGGCTCCATCATGGATATTGGCTACTACTGCCTGGCATTCGCTGTCAGTCTGTGGGGAGTTCCTCACAACGTTCAGGCCAGTGCGGCCTTGTTGGAAAGCGGCGTGGACGGACACGGCAGCGTCGTACTGAATTACCGGGATTTTGACGTGATTATCGCGCATTCTAAGGTGGGCAACAGCGCCATCCCCAGTGAAATCCAGGGGGAAGATGGTTCGCTGGTCATCGACAGACTGTCGGAATGCCAGCAAGTGAGCCTGGTGCCGCGCAACGGTCAACGAATCGATTTGTCCCAACCGCAGCACATCAACAGCATGCTGTATGAAGTGGAAACCTTTGCCTCACTGGTCGCCCAGAATGACGTCAATCACGCCTTTCTGGCACGCTCACTCACCGTCGCGCGCTTACAAACAGAAATTCGCTGCCAGACTGGCGTGGTATTCCCCGCCGACAGCAACGTACTTTCTGAGGATCAATTAACGGAGCAGGTGAAAAGCGCTCACAAAATTTGACCTGGATCGACTTTTCACCTATCTTTGCTGATGCAAAGGGGAGTAACTTTTCCGCCGATTAATCGTCATTACGAAGTCATGTGTCAAGCTTGCTATAAAGTGAGTAGAGATATGCTTCCGGTTATCGGGCAATACCAATGAGCATTCCGCATTGGCGTTGTAAGTGAGACCTTGCCGGAAGGCGAGGGACATTTGCAACGCGAGTGACCAAACGACCTGTGTCTTCCGATACATGTCGTTTTTTTTTACCTGGCCTGCTACCGCGCCAGATAAAAATGAGGCCTGACGGTGTTAATTTTTGTTGCAAGGAACCAGTTATGAACTCCATCGGTACGCCGTGGTTGTGGGGCAGCTTCGCTGTCATCGTTATCGCCATGCTGGCGGTAGACCTGCTCTATCAAGGGCGCAAGGGTGCCACCACCATGACATTTCGCCAGGCTGCTGCCTGGTCATTGATTTGGGTTACGCTGTCGCTCGCCTTCAATGCCGGATTCTGGTGGTATCTGAAAGGCACGCTCGGCGTAGAAGTCGCCAACACGCAAGCCCTCGCCTTCCTCACCAGCTATCTGATCGAAAAAGCGCTCGCCGTCGATAACGTCTTCGTCTGGCTGATGCTGTTCAGCTATTTCGGCGTGCCCGCCCACTATCAGCGCCGCGTACTGGTTTATGGCGTGCTGGGTGCCATCATCCTGCGAACGCTGATGGTGTTTGGTGGCAGTTGGCTGGTTACGCAGTTCCAGTGGTTGCTCTACGTATTTGGCGCGTTCCTACTGTTCACGGGCCTGAAAATGGCGTTCTCCAAAGACGATGGCGGCGATCTCGGCGACAAGCCGTTAGTGCGCTGGCTTCGCGGCCATCTGCGGATGACGGATACCATCGAAAACGAACGCTTCTTCTTGCGGCGCAACGGTATTCTGTATGCCACACCGCTGTTTTTAGTCTTGATTCTGGTTGAGATCAGCGATGTTATCTTTGCCGTTGACAGTATCCCGGCCATTTTTGCGGTTACCACCGACCCGTTCATTGTGCTGACCTCCAACCTGTTCGCCATTCTGGGCCTGCGCGCCATGTATTTTCTGCTGGCTGGCGTGGCGGAGAAGTTCTCACTGCTCAAGTATGGTCTGGCCGTCATTCTGATATTTATCGGCACCAAGATGATGCTGATCGACCTGTTCCATATTCCTATCGCTATCTCTCTGGGCGTGGTAGCCAGCATTCTGGCCATTACGCTGCTGATTAACCTGTGGATGAATCAGCGCGCCGCTCGCTAAACCGCTTATCGCCTCCGTAAATGAGGCGATTTCTGAACGACTTACTGCACAAAATCGTGTGCCATTGCTTTTTTTAATGACGTTTTTCCTTATACTGCTTCCCGCAAACATCGCGTTGCCGAGCATTAAAAAACCCAATGCCATTTTAGAGGTTTTCTTCTCTGCAATGCCCCAACACACACTCACTCTTGCGTTACGGAACGGGAACACCGTCTATTTTATGAAAAATACTCAATCTGCTTTTTTGCGTTATTTACTGCAAGGCAGTCTGGTGCAACAAATTGTTATCGGGCTGGTTTTGGGCATCCTGCTTGCCATGCTCTCTCCAGCGAGCGCCCTTGCCGTCGGCTTGCTCGGTACATTGTTCGTCGGGGGGCTAAAAGCAGTCGCCCCGGTGTTGGTGTTGCTGTTGGTGATGGCGTCGATTGCCAACCACCAACAGGGACAAAAAACCAATATCCGCCCGATCCTGGTGCTGTATGCCATCGGCACTTTTTCCGCTGCACTGGTTGCTGTCGTACTCTGTTTCATGTTCCCCACGACGCTCGCCTTAAATGCACAAGCCACCGATGTTGTGCCGCCTGCAGGCATTGTAGCAGTGCTGAAAGGTTTGCTGATGAGCGTGGTGGCCAACCCGATTCACGCACTGATTAACGCCAATTACATCGGGATTTTGGTGTGGGCCGTTGGTTTCGGTATCGCTTTTCGCCATGCGTCACCCAGCACGAAAACCTTTATCAATGATGCTGCACATGCCGTTTCCCTTCTGGTCCGCACGGTAATTCGCTTTGCACCATTGGGGATTTTCGGTTTGGTGGCCTCGACGCTGGCCGAAACCGGTTTTGGTGCACTGTGGGGGTATGCGCACCTGTTAACCGTGCTGGTCGGTGGCATGCTAATCGTGGTGTTTGCCGTCAACCCGCTGATCGTGTTCTGGAAAATTCGCCGTAACCCGTATCCACTGGTGCTGACCTGCCTGCGTGAAAGCGGTATTACCGCCTTTTTCACCCGCAGTTCTGCCGCCAACATCCCGGTGAATATGGAGCTGTGCCGTAAGCTGAATCTGGATGAAGACACCTATTCCGTCGCCATCCCGCTGGGTGCGACTATCAATATGGCAGGTGTGGCGGTAACCATCACCGTACTGACGCTGGCCGCTGCACATACGCTGGGTATTCATGTTGATATGCCTACCGCGCTGCTGCTCAGCGTGGTCGCCGCCATTTGTGCCTGTGGTGCATCAGGCGTGGCAGGGGGATCGCTGCTGTTAATCCCACTGGCGTGCAGCATGTTTGGTATCGCCAACGACGTCGCCATGCAGGTGGTTGCCGTCGGCTTTATCATCGGTGTGGTACAAGATTCGGTGGAAACCGCCGTTAACTCTTCAACGGATGTCCTGTTCACCGCTTCAGTATGTCAATCGGAAGATGCCAAGCTGGCAGAGAAAGAGCGGCTGAACCTGCTGTAATACACTCGCGTTTCCCTCATCGTCTGTCTGAAGGTGAGGGAAAACGGAGCAATATCGACATTAACGAGATTGCGTTTCAGCCCGGAACGGGTCCAGTCCACGCTTCTGCATGCGCCAAAAACGGATGATATTGTAGCCATTCAGAATCAAAAATGTGCCTTCAATCAGCGAACCGCCGATTGAACCAAGCCATACGTTATGTATTACCCAGCACAGTGTGGCGCACCAAATGACGCAGCGTGTCGTCAACCCACTGGTGCGGAACAGCGCCCATGTGCTGATCAGCGTACCAATGATCGGCAGCAGCTCAACCGCATGCTTAAGACCCGAAAGCCCGAGCACCAGCGTCAGGATAATAAAGGCAAACATCACGACAAGATTGTGGGTGCGCGTAGCAATCACCGTGCGCCCGGCATTCAGCAGTGCACTGGCGCCAGCGGCATTTGCCCCCATCAAAAAGAAATGGATACCGATGATGGCGCTGTAGAGGGAAAGTTGTAGTTTGAATTTGCGATCGTCACGGTGAAAAATACGGTAATCCCCACCAGGAAGGCAATCGCCCCCACTGCCTGAGCAAACCAATAGCTCGTCATGATCTGTGCCTTGGGAAAAGGAGTGGTGAAAATAAATAAAACTGCGTCAATAAATGGAACGCCGTTTCATTTTAATTAAAAGCGGGAGGTTTTACAACGTTACGCCACTTTTAAATATCGCCAGTTCGCGGAAATCATTGATCTCGTTTTTCGCCAGCTTTTTGCCATCAGCAATTTGCACGATCATGTCCACAAACTGGGTCAGCAGATCGTCCATTTCCACCCCATGAATCAGGCGGCCGGCGTCAAAGTCGATCCAGTGCGGTTTTTTCTGTGCCAACTCGCTGTTGGTTGCCAGTTTCACCGTAGGTACAAAACCGCCGTAAGGCGTTCCGCGACCGGTACTGAACAATACCATATGGCAGCCCGCGCCCGCCAGCGCGCTGGTAGCCACCGCATCATTACCCGGTGCGCTGAGCAGGTTCAACCCCGGCGTATGCAGGCGTTCGCCATACTTGAGCACGTCCACCACTTTGCTCTGCCCCGCTTTCTGGGTACAGCCCAGTGATTTCTCTTCCAGCGTAGTGATACCACCGGCCTTGTTACCCGGCAAGGGGTTCTCATAAATCGGCTGGTTGTGCTCGATAAAGTACTGTTTGAAGTCATTGACCATGTGGACCGTTTTTTCAAACGTCGCTTCATCGCGGCAGCGGCTCATCAGAATACGCTCTGCGCCAAACATTTCAGGCACTTCCGTCAGCACCGTGGTGCCGCCGTTGGTAGTTTGGGCCATCGTAATGCACAGTTGGGAAATGGCCTTTATCATCACCGGTGCCTTAAGCATGGTGTGGGCTCTGTGCTGGCTGGCATTTTACAAACACCCGAAAGACCAGAAAAAACTGACTGATGAAGAGCGCGATTACATTCTGAGCGGTCAGGAATCTCAGCATCAGGCTGATAACGGTAAGAAAATGTCCGCCTGGCAGATCGTGCGCAACCGTCAGTTCTGGGGCATCGCGTTACCGCGTTTCCTGGCTGAACCGGCATGGGGCACCATCAACGCCTGGATCCCGCTGTTCATGTTCAAGGTCTATGGCTTTAACCTGAAAGAAATTGCCATGTTCGCCTGGCTGCCGATGCTGTTTGCTGACCTGGGCTGAGTATTGGGTGGTTACATGCCCATGCTGTTCCAGAAATATTTCAAAGTGAACCTGATCGTTTCGCGCAAAATGGTGGTGACGCTGGGTGCGGTGTTGATGATTGGCCCTGGGGTTATCGGCCTGTTCACTAGCCCTTATGTTGCCATCGCGCTGCTGTGCGTAGGTGGATTTGCGCACCAGTCACTGTCCGGCGCGCTGATCACGCTCTCTTCTGATGTGTTTGGTCGTAACGAAGTGGCTACCGCCAACGGATTGACTGGCGGCGCTGGCTGGCTGGCGAGCACCCTGTTCGCTCTGGTGGTTGGCGCATTGGCAGACACCATTGGCTTCGGTCCGCTGTTCGCGGTGCTGGCAGCCTTTGATGTGCTGGGTGCCATCTTGATCTGGGTTATTCTGCAAAACCGCCCAGCGATAGAGGTAGAACAAGCCGCAGTGCTTGAGACGGCACAGCAGCATTAATCACTGCCTGTCTCACGGCTAGACCTGCTTTGACGCCCGATAACCGGGGTTATCGGGCGTTTTTATTGCGGGCTGATAATGCATAACTGTGACCTTGATGTTGGTCGGCTTCACGAATAAGTGGTATAATAAATCTTGACGTGATGGTTTTCTCAGCCTTTTTTCGCCCCTGTGGTGAGGTTGCGGCGCAGGAAAGTCGCAGGGAAAGGTTCCCCATTTACGGACCGTCATCTATTAAAGAGCAAAAATATGGCACTCACTGAGCACCGTCGACTATACCAACAGTTAGCCGCAGAACTTAAGCAGCGCATCGAAAGTGGCGTTTATCTTGTTGGTGAGAAGTTACCCGCCGAACGCTACATTTCAGAAGAGATGAACGTCAGCCGCACCGTCGTGCGCGAGGCGATCATCATGCTGGAAGTGGAAGGCTACGTCGAGGTGCGAAAAGGCTCAGGCATTCATGTCATTTCCAATCAGCAAAGCCATCGCGTGCCCAGCGGCGGGGATATCGAGTTTGTCACCGCCGGACCGTTTGAGCTGTTGCAGGCACGCCAGTTAATTGAAAGTAATATTGCCGAATTTGCGGCGACACAGGTGACGCGTCAAGACATTGTCCAGTTGATGGAGATCCAGGAATATGCGCGTCAGGAAGACCGTTTCCGTGATTCCGAGTGGGATCTGAAGTTTCACATTCAGGTGGCACTGGCGACACAGAACTCGGCCATGGCCACTATCGTGGAAAAAATGTGGAGCCAGCGTATCCACAACCCCTACTGGCTCAAGTTGCACGAACACATTGACGATCGCTCAATCGAAAGCTGGTGCGAAGAGCACGATCAAATCCTTAAGGCGCTGATTCGCAAAGATCCCTACGCCGCCAAGCTGGCGATGTGGCAGCATCTGGAAAACACCAAGCAAATGCTGTTTCGCGCCACCACCGATGACTTTGAATTCAACGTTGACCGCTATATGTTTGCCGAAAATCCCGTCGTGCATCTTGAGCCAATCACCGTGCACAAATCCTGACCACCCGAACAAAAAAACCTGCCGCCTCTGTCACTTAACAGGGGCCAAAACGTCTGAAAACACCTGTTTGTGTCAAAAAATGTAAAATCGGCCGCAAAAAAACCTTTTCTCTCAAATAGCAGCGATAAATCTCACATTTTCCTGCGATAATTCCCTATCTCAACCTTTAGGCTTTTGTTACAGTTAGAAGCTCTTTTTAACGCTTAATCCGGTATTTTCCGCGTTACTGCCGCCAAAACGCAACAATGCAGGCTCGTCGGGAAAAATGGATTAAGTGGATGAGATATGTGAACATCGGTATGTTCTACTCTAACAGCGCTCACCATGGCGAGCCGGTGTACATAATGACCCTTGCAGTCGGTGTATTTCATCGCCGATGGGCCACGTAGCATGCTGTTGTGTTAGGAATACCGAATGGAATTAATTAAAGAACTTGTTAATGCGCTTTGGCACCAAAATTTCGATATTCTCGCTGACCCCAAACTGGTTTGGACGCTCTATTTTATTCTGTTCATGATCCTGTTTTTGGAAAATGGTCTGTTACCCGCGGCCTTTCTGCCCGGAGACAGTCTGCTGGTATTGGTCGGCGTGCTGGTTGCCAAAGGCACGATGAATTATGCATTCACTATCGCATTGCTTACCACCGCCGCCAGCCTTGGCTGCTGGGTGAGCTATATTCAAGGGAAATGGCTGGGGAATACCCGGGTAGTACAAGGCTGGCTCTCTCATCTCCCCGCACACTATCACCAGCGTGCGCATCTGTTGTTCCATCGTCATGGATTGTCTGCGCTGCTGATTGGCCGATTTCTCGCCTTTGTTCGCACGCTGCTGCCTACCATTGCCGGGCTGTCAGGGCTGGACAATACCCGCTTTCAGTTTTTCAACTGGATGAGCGGACTGCTGTGGGTGTTGATTCTGGTTTCGCTCGGGTTCGCGATAGGCAAGACGCCGGTTTTCATGAAGTATGAAGACGAGTTGATGTTTTGCCTGATGATGTTGCCACTGGTGTTATTGTTCGTCGGTCTATTCGGTTCACTGTTAGTGTTGTGGCGTAAGAAACGCGCCGACAATGTAGAAAAAGGGAACTAACGTGTTATTCGGTTGGCGTTATCTGAAAGCTATCTGGCGCATGATGATCCTGGTGATGCTGCCGATTATCCTGCTGACCCAGTCACCGAGCCGTCAACAGGATGAAACGCTGCTGCACATTTTTCCTCACCATCAGGGTGCGCCGCTCCCTGATGGTTTTTACGTTTACCAGCGTCTTAATGAGCGTGGTATCGCCATCAAAAGCATTACCCCTGCGCCGGACAGCCTGATCGTCAGACTGGCGTCATCGGAGCAAACCTTTGCCGCGCGTGAAACACTTCGGTCCTCGTTTCCGCAGGCAAAAATCATCACTCAGCAGCCGCCTAAACCCGTTCCTTTCTGGCGGCAAAAGCTGACGCAAAAGACCGCAACACTTGGGTGAGGATGATATGAAAAAAGTAGCCGTTTTACGTGGAGTTATTATCGCAAGTCTGGCATTCGCCGCCATCAATGCCTATGCCGCTGACGCAAAAGTGCCGCCAGCAGACACCTGTGCAGCCAAAGCCTATGATATCGAACAGCAGTTGGCGCAGGCTCGTCAGCACCGTAACGCAGGCCAGATTCAAGGCCTGGAAACGGCGCTGCGTAATGTGCAAACGTACTGTCAGGATGACGACCTGCGAGTCAAACGCCAGCAAAATCTGGCGGAGAAACAAGCCAAAGTCGCGGAGCGAAAAGCAGAATTACGTGAAAGCCAGCAATCCGGCGCCGATGCGGACAAGATTCAAAAACGTCAGGACAAACTCGCCGAAGCCCAGAAAGAGTTGCATGCAGCCCAGCAGGAGATCGCCGCTGCCGGTGGGCAATAACCCATCAGATTTCGCTTGTCTTGATCGCACCCAGCCCCTGTTCACCAACCCAGGTTGGGCGCATTCTATGGGATTACCCAGCGCTTACAGCAGCTTATCAGAATTATCTCGTCCCACTCCGCCATTCCAATCGTAAAAGTTGAGCTATAGTTAATACTCCTTATTTATCGAAAAGGAGTTAATCGTGGCTAAAGATCAACAATCTGAACTGTTGCGCAACGAGTTGAAATCACTGGCGGATACCCTGGAAGAAGTCTTGAACTCCTCAAGCGATAAATCCAAAGCGGAATTGGAAAAATTACGCAGCAAAGCGGAAAGCGCATTGAAGGACACACGCTCACGATTGAGTGAAACCGGCGAACGTATCGTGAACCAGACCAAAGAAGCAGCGGATTACGCGGATGACTATGTTCGGCAGAACCCGTGGACCGGCGTGGGTATCGGTGCTGCGGTAGGGGTTGTGCTGGGCGTTCTGCTCGCACGCCGCTGATTGACGGGAGTTCATTAACCTTTTATGACCGAAAAACAACGACAGGGCCCCGCTAGCGGGGCTATTGCTTCAGCGCAGCGTATCCTGACGCTGCTTGTCGGCATTGTGGAAACGCGCCTGCGTCTGGTTGTCATTGAGTTAGAAGAAGAAAAGAATCATCTGTTCCAACTGCTGCTGCTCACCGGGCTCACTCTTATTTTCGCTGCATTCGGCCTGATGAGCCTGATTGCACTGATTATTTTGGGTCTGGAGCCAGAATACCGGTTGTTAGCATTGGCCTGGATCACTGCCACGCTGCTCGGCCTGGCACTAATTATCGGCCTGTGGACACTCATGAAAGCACGTCGTGCCACGCTGCTCAAAGCTACGCGTAAAGAGCTTCGCACTGACAGAGCGCTGCTGGAAGAGGAGGAAAAATGAATCGTCAGCAGCGTCAGGAAGAAAAAGCCCGACTGTTACGCCAAATAGAACAGCAGCGTATTGATGTGATTTATGAAAGACGAGCGTGGCTGGAAAAAACAGCGCCCTACGATGGTTACTGGCTGCGCATCATGGCCTGGCGTCGCTACTGGCTTCTCGCTTCCGGCGCTGCCGCGCTGTATGGCGTACGCCACCCAAACCGGCTGATTCACTGGGCCAGACGCGGCATTGGCTTGCTGGGAACACTCAAGCTGCTGCGCAAAACGCTGTCGCCCCGCTAAACATCTCAGACCGCACGCACATATTCAGATTTTCTGAAAAAAACAGACAATTTAACTCGCTGGAATCCAAACCGTTTCCCCCATAGTATTTGCTCCATACCGGATGTGCAGATGATATCCCCAGAGATATCCTGCTGTAGCGCGGCATACAGACTTGTTGCCAGCCCCCTTTTCCTTGGAGACAAATGATGAAAAATTTAGAAAATACAGCGCTGCTTATCGCTCGCATCTTTATGCCAATCCTGTTCATCGTGGCAGGTTACGGCAAACTGGGTGATGCCTATGCGGGCACCGCGCAATACATGCAGGCCATGGGTGTTCCGACGTTTCTGCTGCCGCTAACCATTCTGCTGGAGCTGGGCGGTGGCCTGGCGGTGCTATTTGGTCTTCTGACTCGCACCGTAGCCCTTTTCACCGCTGGATTCACGCTGCTGACCGCCCTACTGTTTCACACTAACTTTGCCGAAGGTGTAAACCAGTTGATGTTCCTGAAAAACCTGACCATCGCAGGCGGCTATCTGCTGCTGGCAGTAACGGGCCCGGGCGCTTTCACATCGACCGTATTTTGAATAAAAAGTGGTAACACCGTAGTTTGATGCCAACACCAGGCATAACCTCTCGCACCAGCGGCGCAGTACTCTGCGCCCTGGTTTTTACATTGATGATGGAGGACCCATGGGACAACTAATCGATGGCGTATGGCACGATACCTGGTATGACACCAGCAAGACAGGCGGTCACTTCAAACGTACCACTGCACAGTTTCGCCACTGGATAACCCAAGATGGCACACCGGGCGTCACGGGCGAAGGTGGCTTCGAGGCCCAAACCAACCGTTATCACCTCTATGTTTCGCTCGCCTGCCCCTGGGCGCACCGCACCTTGATCATGCGTCAGCTTAAAGGGTTACAGGAACACATCGGTGTATCTGTGGTGCATCCGTTGATGTTGGATCATGGCTGGACTTTCGGCATCGATTTTCCTGACACCACCGGTGACTCGCTCTATCAGCACGAATTTCTCTATCAGCTCTACCTGCATGCCAATGTCGATTACAGCGGACGCGTTACCGTTCCGGTACTGTGGGACAAAGCGCGCCACACCATCGTCAGTAATGAATCCGCCGATATTATCCGCATGTTTAATTCGGCGTTTGATGGCTTGGGGGCAACGCCCGGCGATTACTATCCGGAGGCGCTTCGCACGCAGATTGATGCGTTAAACGAATGGATTTACCCCGCCATCAATAACGGCGTATACAAAGCGGGATTTGCGACCTCACAAAGCGCCTATGATGAGGCGGTCAATGGCGTATTTGAGGCATTGGACACGCTGGAGGTCCGTCTGGCGCAGCAGCGTTACCTGACAGGCAACGCAGTGACCGAAGCGGATATTCGTCTGTGGACCACGTTACTGCGTTTCGATCCGGTTTATCATACCCATTTCAAGTGTGACAAACGTCGGCTGGCCGACTACCCGAATCTGTTCAGTTTCCTGCGCGATATTTACCAAATCCCCGGCATTGCAGATACCGTGAACATCCCGCATATCCGCCATCACTACTACCGCAGCCACGGTACAATCAATCCGCACGGCATTATTTCCATCGGGCCAGAAAACGACCTGAGTGCGCCGCACGGGCGCGACAGGTTTAATCAGCGGACGGATTAATCAGCAAAAGATAGTCGCGAGCATCACATCACGCCTGGTTCAGCGCTTTGGGCAATTCGCGCAAGAACCAGGATTTTGCCTCGCCCATGCTGTCACGACGCCAGGCCATGATAATCTGGCTCTCCATGGAATATTCCGGGCTGACAACCCTCAATCGCCCTTCAGCAATATCCCTGGCAACCATCGGCATGGTGGCAACGCCCAATCCCGCCAACAGCGCGCGGCGTTTAGCATCAATAGAACTTACCGTTAAACGCTGCTGCTTATCCAACAGTTGCACGGTCAATACCGGGCGTTCACGCGCGGTATCCGCCACGGCAATCCCGCGATATTTAATGCGCGTCACATCCGACAGCGGCTCAGGCTCCTGATGAATAGGGTGATCCGGGCTGGCGACGTAAACGTTGTTCATGGTGTATAGCTTGCGCGTATTCACTTCGGAAGAGGCGCGAAAGTGCATATCAGGGGCAATCACGATATCGGCCCGCCCCTGCTCTAAACGCTCCCAGGCACCGGCCAGCACCTCGGTCAGCAATGACACCTGGGTATTGGCCTTCAGCGCCAGCTTATCCAGCAGGGGAAACAGTTTCTCAGTAGGGATCAGCGCTTCAACGACGATAGTGATACGGGTTTCCCAGCCACGCGCCAGCGCTTCCGCATCGGTGGTCAGTTTATCGGCGGCTTCAAGCAGGATTCTTCCCCGTTCGAGCAACATACGCCCCCCACGTTGGTAAATTTTGTGCGATGCCCTGAGCGATCAAAAAGCACGACGTCGAGTTCTTCTTCCAGCTTCTGCATGGTATAGCTCAGCGCCGACGGCACGCGCCCCAGCTCATCAGCCGCCGCCGCAAAGCTGCCACGGCGATCGATGGCGTCCATCACTCGCAGCGCTTCCAGCGTTAATGCCCGTTCTTTTGCCATTTATTCACTCATTCAGGAATTTTGAATATACCCACCAGATTAACTAGCTAACAATCCAACGTCCACACAATTACTATTTGTTTAGTGTAATTTTTGAGGTGCAGAACCATGATCATATGCAGAACAGCGGAACAGTGCGGTCAAGCTGACTACGGCTGGCTGCAAGCGCGCTACACCTTCTCCTTCGGCCATTATTTCGATCCTGAGCTGTTAGGCTTTGACTCACTGCGCGTATTGAATCAGGAAGTCCTCAAGCCAGGCTCGGCATTTCAGCCACGCACCTACCCGCAGGTCGATATTTTAAATATTCTGCTGCAAGGTGAAGCGGAATATCGCGACAGCAACGGGGGCCATATCCGCGCAAAGGCGGGCGACGTTCTGTTATTGGCCGCACAGCCTGCGGTAAGCTACAGCGAGCACAGCATCAGCGATACAACGCCGCTGACACGTTTGCAACTGTGGTTCAATGCCTGCCCGTCACGGGAAAACAGCGCACTGCAACGGCTTGCACTGTGCGATGCAAAGGTTAAACTGCTCGCCTCACCGGAAGGTGAAAACGGCAGCTTGCAACTTCGCCAGCAGGTTTGGGTACACCATCTGCAATTGGACGAAGGTGAACAACACACGTTTACGCTCAACGGCAACCGCGCCTATTTTCAGGTGATTCACGGTGCGATGGAAGCCATGACGCCGCAAGAGAACGCAACGATGTTACAGTGTGGAGACGGCGCCTTCATTCAGCAGGAAAAACAGCTGACTATCCGCGCCAAAGCCCCGCTGCGCGCGCTGCTTATCGATCTGGTGGCCTGAGGTGCATTCGACCTACTGATGGATTATCACAGCGCGATCCGCACCTTACATGGTAAGATGAACAACATGTTCATCATCATGCGGTAGGATCAGGCCAATGGATTCAAGCGACCAAGACAAACTCCTTGCCCAGGCGGAAAGTATTTGCCAAAAGCGCAACGTGCGCCTTACGCCACAGAGACTCGAAGTGCTTCGGCTGATGGCTCAGCAACACGGCGCGATCAGTGCTTACGATCTTTTGGATCTGCTGCGCGCCTCAGAACCGCAAGCCAAACCCCCTACCGTATATCGCGCACTGGATTTTCTGCTGGAGCAAGGGTTTATCCATCGTGTGGAATCGACCAACAGCTATGTCATGTGTCACCACATTGAAGAGCATAGCCATACTTCAGCGCTGTTTATTTGCGATCGCTGCGGGCAAGTTACGGAGCGTCAGACGGAAGGCATTGAAGCCATTCTTCAGCAATTGGCACAAAGCGCCAATTTCACGCTGCGTCACAGCGTGGTCGAGGCACACGGCCTGTGCGAAGCCTGTCAGGAAGTGGCTGATTGCCGTGAACATGGGCACTGTCACCACGACCATACTGTGCCCATCAAGAATGCAAAACCCGGTCGTTGAGCTGAGAGGGAATCACGTCACCGACAATGCTTTCCCTGAAAGAAACGCCCTGTCGGCTAACAGCGTTTAGCTCCACTCACCGTTGCGGATAACACCGACGGCCAGCCCTTCAATACTGAAGCTCTGCTCACGCAAATCAACCACGATGGGAGACAAGGCCTCATTTTCCGCCAGAAGTTGTACGGTATTACCTTGACGCTTCAAGCGCTTAACCGTCACTTCATCTTCAATGCGCGCCACCACCACCTGGCCATTACGCACCTCTTGCGTTTTATGCACGGCAAGCAAGTCACCGTCCAGTATCCCGATGTCTTTCATCGACATACCGCTGACGCGCAGCAGAAAGTCTGCATGCGGTTTGAACATGGCCGGATCGACCTGATAGTGGCACTCGATGTGCTCTTGTGCCAGCAGCGGTTCACCCGCAGCAACACGCCCAATCAGCGGCAGGCCAGCATTTTCATCTTCCATCAGCAGACGGATACCGCGTGATGCGCCGGAGACAATTTCAATCACGTCTTTACGCGCCAGCGCCTTCAGATGCTCCTCCGCCGCGTTCGGTGAACGGAAACCCAGTTGCTGGGCAATCTCGGCACGCGTTGGCGGCATGCCGGACTGCGCAATATGATCGCGAATCAGATCATAGACCTGCTGCTGTCTGGTTGTTAATGCTTTCATCCCGCCCCCTGGTTGTTTATACAGTTTACCTGTGAGTATATACAGGTCATCGCGGCTTGGGAATGACAGAGAGGCAAATACCCGTGTTTTTATGAGCTTTGCCCCAAAATCATGCTGAAATCACCCCAGCACGAGCGGCCAGAGAATGCTCACCCAGACAACGGCAGCAAAGACCAAAGCTACAAACACGGCCGCCGATCCGATATCCTTGGCGCGCCCGGAGAGTTCATGGTGCTCCGTCCCCACGCGATCGACAACCGCCTCAATCGCGCTGTTGACTAACTCCATCAGCACTACCACCACCACCACACCAATCAGCAATAGCCGCTCTAACAGTGACACGGGGAGCCAACACGCGACCAGCACCGCTACGACCAGCAGCATCAGTTCTTGCCGAAATGCGGCTTCGTGCTGCCATGCCTGTTTCAGCCCTTTGAGAGAGTACCCGGTTGCTTTGATAATCCGAGTTACCCCGGTAGCCTTATTCATGTTTTTTCACCCGTTTATCAGAGATTTTTTGCAATTTTCCCGTAACACCGTTGTCTCACACCACAGATCTCCCGTGTACTTTCTGGTATCCTTGCGGCGCATTGCTACTCAAGAGGCTTCTGGTTGTTATGTCCGGCTGGCGTAAAATTTACTATAAATTACTGAATTTCCCACTTAAATTGTTAGTGAAAAGCAAGATAATTCCTAACGATCCCGTGGCGGAGTTAGGGCTAGATTCGTCTCGCCCCATCCTTTATGTGCTGCCCTATAACTCACAGGCGGATTTACTGACGCTGCGCACAAAATGCCAAGCGTTAGAACTGCCCGATCCGCTGGAACCCACTGAAATTGACGGTGTATCACTGCCCAGCCACGTGTTTATTAACGATGACCCGCGCGTGTTCCGCTATTACACGCCCAAGCAGGAATCCGTCAAACTGTTCCATGATTATCTGGATCTGCACCGCAACAATCCCTATGTCGATGTACAGATGGTGCCCGTTTCTGTCATGTTTGGCCGCTCTCCGGGCCGAGAAGGACAGCACGGCGCGACGCCGCATCTGCGTCTGTTGAACGGCATTGAGAAATTCTTTGCGGTGCTCTGGCTGGGACGCGACAGCTTTGTGCGCTTCTCCAGCATCGTGTCGCTGCGCCATATGGCAACCGAACACGGCACTGACAAAACCATAGAGCACAAACTGGCGCGTGTCGCCCGCATGCACTTTGCCCGTCAGCGTCTGGCCGCCGTTGGCCCGCGTTTGCCAGTACGTCAGGAGTTATTCCATAAGCTGCTGGACTCCAAGGCCATCAAGAAAGCCGTTGAAGATGAGGCGCGCAGCAAGAAAATCTCCCATGAAAAAGCGCAGCAAAATGCCATCGCTCTGATGGAAGAGATCGCAGCGGACTTCTCTTATGAGGCCGTGCGGCTTTCCGATCGCATTCTGAGCTGGACCTGGAACCGCCTGTATCAAGGCATCAACGTACATAATGCCGAACGCGTACGCCAGTTGGCGCAGGATGGCCATGAACTGGTTTACGTACCTTGCCACCGTAGTCACATGGACTACCTGCTGCTTTCCTATGTGCTGTATCATCAAGGTCTGGTTCCTCCCCATATCGCAGCCGGTATCAACCTGAATTTCTGGCCCGCAGGCCCGATTTTCCGCCGTCTGGGTGCTTTCTTTATTCGCCGTACCTTCAAGGGCAACAAGCTCTACTCCACCATCTTCCGTGAATATCTCGGCGAGCTGTTCTCTCGCGGCTACTCCGTTGAGTACTTTATGGAAGGGGGGCGTTCGCGCACGGGTCGTTTGCTGGAGCCCAAGACCGGCACGCTGGCCATGACCCTTCAGGCGATGCTGCGCGGCGGTACCCGCCCCATCACGCTGGTGCCGATTTATGTGGGTTATGAGCATGTGATGGAAGTGGGCACCTATGCGAAAGAGCTGCGCGGTGCCACCAAAGAGAAAGAAGGCTTCATGCAAATGGTGCGCGGATTACGCAAACTGCGCAATCTGGGGCAAGGCTATGTAAATTTTGGCGAGCCGCTGTCGCTGACGCCTTACCTCAACCACCATGTACCGCAGTGGCGTGAAGCTATCGATCCGATTGAAGCGCAGCGACCTACCTGGCTCACGCCTACCGTGCAGGATATTGCCGATATCATCATGGTGCGCATTAACAATGCCGCCGCCGCCAACGCCATGAACCTGTGCTCCACGGCTCTGCTGGCGTCACGTCAGCGCGCGCTAACCCGTGAGCAAATGCATGAGCAACTGGACTGCTATTTGCAACTGCTGCGCAACGTGCCTTACAGCAAAGATGTCACTGCGCCGAAAAAGACTGCGCCGGAACTGCTGGAACACGCGCTGGCAATGAACAAATTCGAAGTCGAGCAAGACAATATTGGTGAGATCATCATTCTGCCGCGTGAACAGGCTGTGTTGATGACATATTATATCAATAATATCAAGCACTTGCTGGTATTGCCATCGATGATTGCCAGCATTGTCATGCACTGTGGAAGGATCACGCCGGATGAGTTAACACGACAGATGTCATTGATTTACCCGTTAATTCAAGCCGAACTGTTCTTGCATTACAGTAAAGAGGCACTGCCTGCCGTCATTGAAACGTTGACCGCAGAACTGGTGCGTCAAGAACTGATTGTCATCAAGCAAGATGCGCTGGTGCTGAACCCGCTGCGCATTCGCACGCTCCAACTGCTGGCTGCCGGCGTGCGGGAAACCCTGCAACGCTACGCGATTACGCTGTCATTACTCGGTGCTAACCCGGAAATGAACCGCGGTACGTTGGAGAAAGAGAGCCGCAATATGGCGCAGCGCCTGTCCGTGCTGCATGGCATCAATGCGCCTGAGTTCTTCGATAAGGCCGTGTTCTCAACGCTGGTTGCCACGCTGCGCCAAGAAGGTTACATCAGCGACAGCAGCAGCGTGGATACGCGCAATACCTTGGAGCTCTACCGCATTCTTAGCGATTTGATCACACCGGAAGTTCGGTTGACGATTGAAAGTGCCAGCACACCGGCCAGCGCAGAATTGGAAGACGAAAAGCAGGAAGTAGCGCAAGCGTAGTGTTGCGCTACTGCGCGGTTTATTGCCGCTTTACTCCGGCATCACACTCCATGTGTGATGCCGGGGACCATCACAGCCCCAGCACAATCCCCGCAAACAACACCATGCCCACAAAGTTATTGTTGTGGAACGCACGGAAACAAGCATCACGCTCACGCCTGGCGGTTAGCCATTGCTGATAGCCGAACAGACCACCCGCCATCAGTACCGTGAGGTAAAATGCCGCCCCCAGCTTCATCTGCATGCCTAGCACCACCATCAACGCCAGCATGCTCGCCTGCAACAAGCCGATGATCAAGGTATCAAAACGCCCGAACAGAATGGCGGTGGATTTGATGCCAATCTTGAGGTCATCATCGCGATCGACCATGGCATATTGTGTGTCATAGGCGACGGTCCAGCAGATGTAGGCTAAAAACATGATCCAGGCGCTTGCGGGCAGGGATTCGCTGACTGCGGCATACGCCATGGGGATCGACCAGCCGAACGCCGCGCCCAACACAAACTGTGGCAGGTGGCTGACGCGTTTCATGAAGGGGTATATCCATGCCAATGCCAACGCTGCTACGGAGAGCCAAATGGTCATGCGATTCAATGTCAGCACCAGAGCAAACGCCATCAGCACCAGAATAACAAACAGCACTTTTGCCGATTGCTCGCTCACCAAGCCGCTGGGTAAGGGACGAGACGCGGTGCGTTTTACATGCCCATCAAAATGGCGGTCAGCGTAATCATTGATAACACAGCCTGCCGCGCGCATCAGAAATACGCCCGCAACGAAGACCAACAGCGTCCACGGGCTTGGCACGCCACCGCCCGCCAGCCATAATGCCCAGAGGGTTGGCCAGAGCAACAGCAGGGAACCAATCGGCTTATCAATTCGCATTAACCGACAATAAGCGCCCCATTTTCCCGCTGTCATACTTCTTTCCAACGTCATTTCTCCTTAACGGTTACCCCGTTCAACGCCTTGAAAATGATATGCAGGCGACGAGGGCAAAAACAATTCTGTCAGCAGTATTGGCTGATTAAACAAACGCAAACGGGATCGCCGAGCCCACAGGTTTTCACAGCGCCCAATGTGAATGTAATCGCGTTGCAGGGAATCCTGTTTAAACAGATAGCGCCCGAGCGGTGTATCACCAAGCGTTGTCAACGCCGACACAGAGGTGTCAAGGGCTGAAGGCGGAATCAAGGTTCTGGCGGCCACCCAGGGCTGTCCATCACCGTAGATTATCACCTCTCGCAACCAATAACGCGCGCTGTCTGGTAACTCGCGCTGTTCATCACCCAGCATCTCAGTCGCAGTGTAACCATGATAGTACGGTACCACCGTCAACTGTGTGCAATGTCGTTCCAGCCGCTGCGTCATCGAACCGGTTTCTTTCAGCCAGGTATCGACAGGGGATGGCAACACCATCGGCGTTTCTTTTAACCAATCGGTCGCGTGCAACCATTCTATGTTGCGCAGCAGTGTTAGCGCTGCATCGGGCATATCCCTACTCCAATGGTGGCTGGCGGTGCATGAAGATGGCAAAAATACCGTTTCGATATGTTGCGCTCTCATCACTCACGCCCGTGGTGTCAGTCTTGCTCGCCGGGTTTGAATACATAACGCGGCACGTATTGTAGCGCACAAACATCACGCCTCGGCACACCCCGCCACCGTTGGGTGCGCAATATGATAACATTTTTTTAATTTTTGACAGCGCGTTGGCAAAATTTGATCGCAGCTTGCACAGAAAAAAGACAAAAACGGGACATAAAAAAACACTATCTGGTGATATACCAGATAGTGTTCATGTTGAGCGTAAAAGCGTGTTGATGTCACTCATCCGGGCCTCAGCGAAACGCGCGAGTGCCCGGCGTTGATTACATCATACCGCCCATACCGCCCATACCGCCCATACCGCCCATACCGCCCATACCGCCAGCAGCACCTAAGTCGCCTTTATCTTCTTTCGGCAACTCGGTCACCATACATTCGGTGGTGATCATCAGGCCAGCAATGGATGCTGCATATTGCAGTGCAGAACGGGTCACTTTGGTCGGATCCAGAATACCCATGTCGATCATGTTGCCGTAAACTTCTGTTGCAGCGTTGTAACCGTAGTTACCTTCGCCTGCTTTCACGTTGTTAGCCACAACGGAAGGTTCTTCACCGGCATTTTCCACGATTTGACGCAGCGGAGCTTCCATGGCACGCAGCGCAACACGAATACCCACGTTCTGATCTTCGTTTTCAGCTTGCAGACTGCGAATGGCATTGGCTACGCGAATCAGCGCTACGCCACCACCGGCAACCACGCCTTCTTCAACGGCAGCACGAGTCGCGTGCAGCGCATCTTCAACGCGTGCTTTCTTCTCTTTCATTTCCACTTCGGTGGCTGCGCCGACCTTGATAACCGCAACGCCGCCTGCCAGTTTGGCAACGCGCTCTTGCAGTTTTTCGCGATCGTAATCAGACGTTGCGTCTTCGATCTGCTGACGAATCTGACCAACACGACCTTGAATAACCACTTCATCACCCACACCGTCGATGATGATGGTGGTGTCTTTGTTGATCACAACGCGTTTTGCCTGACCCAGATCTTCCAGAGTGGCTTTTTCCAGTTCCAGACCGATCTCTTCAGAGATAACGGTACCCGCAGTCAGGGTAGCGATATCTTGCAGCATGGCTTTACGACGATCGCCAAAGCCCGGTGCTTTCACAGCGGCAACTTTAACGATACCGCGCATGGTGTTCACCACCAGCGTCGCCAGCGCTTCGCCTTCAACATCTTCTGCGATGATCAGCAGCGGTTTGCCTGCTTTGGCAACGGCTTCCAGTACCGGCAGCATTTCACGGATGTTGGAGATCTTTTTGTCAGCCAGCAGGATGAACGGGCTTTCCAGCTCAACAGAACCGGTTTCAGGTTTGTTGATGAAATACGGGGAGAGATAGCCGCGATCGAACTGCATCCCTTCCACAACGGCCAGTTCATCTTGTAAGCCGGAGCCTTCTTCTACGGTGATAACACCTTCTTTGCCCACTTTCTCCATGGCTTCAGCGATCAATTTACCCACTGTGTCATCAGAGTTAGCAGAGATGGTACCGACCTGAGCAATGGCTTTGGTGTCAGCGCAAGGGACGGACAGTTTTTTCAGTTCTTCAACCGCAGCGATAACCGCTTTATCGATACCGCGTTTCAGATCCATCGGGTTCATGCCTGCGGCAACGGCCTTCAGACCTTCGTTTACGATAGCCTGTGCCAGTACGGTTGCCGTGGTGGTGCCGTCGCCCGCTGCGTCGTTCGCTTTGGAGGCCACTTCTTTCACCATCTGAGCGCCCATGTTTTCGAACTTGTCTTCCAGCTCGATTTCACGCGCTACGGACACGCCGTCTTTGGTAATGATCGGAGAACCAAAAGATTTATCCAGAACGACGTTGCGGCCTTTCGGGCCTAAAGTCACTTTTACTGCGTTAGCAAGAACGTTCACACCGCGCAGCATTTTTACGCGCGCGTCATTGCCGAATTTTACGTCTTTAGCTGCCATGGTTTATTTCCCTTAAATTCGTTCGATTCAGATGATTACGCTTCAACAATCGCCAGGATGTCGCTTTCAGACATGATCAGGACTTCTTCGTTGTCGATCTTCTCGGCTTTCACGCCATAGCCATCATTGAAAATGACGATATCGCCAACTTTCACATCCAGCGGTTTTACGTCGCCGTTTTCCAGAATGCGGCCATGGCCCACTGTCAGTACTTCACCACGGGTAGATTTAGCCGCAGCAGAACCGGTCAGAACAATACCGCCAGCAGATTTGGACTCGACTTCTTTACGCTTGACGATTACGCGGTCATGCAATGGACGAATTTTCATTGATAGCTCTCCTTTGAGAAAGTCCATATCAGTTTGGGATTAACGCCGGGTACATTCTCATACCCGCCTTGTGAATTTCTAAGTGGGGACGATTCGCTTCCCTTCAAGGGAGAAAAAGGATTTTTTTTGCGATAGTGATGAAATTCTGACGAGATGAAATAAAAAAATATATAAAACATACAGTTAATATCTTTTTCTCAATCAGTATCATTTGTCTTGATCGTCTTTATGCTCGAGATTTTTGCGATCGTCATCTTTGCGGTAAAACTCACCGTCAAAGGTATTGCCGTTACTGCCGGACGATGTCGCGCCAAATGTGCAGATGAGGCATCAGTTTGACCGTCAACCGCTTTTGCACCGGAGGCAACAACAGCAGCAATCCAAGGAAGTCAGTGAAAAAACCGGGCAGCAGCAGCAAAAAGCCCGCCAACACCAGCGATACGCTTTTGACCATTTCCGCCGCAGGACTCTCTCCCGCCGCGATTTTCTGCTGCATCTGAATAAACGTTTTTACGCCCTGATTGCGCACCAGAGAAACGCCAATACAGGAGGTGAATACCACCAGCAGCAACGTCACCGCGACGCCCAGTACTTCCGCAACGCGGATGAACAGCGAAATTTCAATGTAGGCAAAAAGAAAGAGTAGGAATAGCGGTAACCAGCGCACTGGATTCTCCTGATTTATTTAACTGATTGTTATAAAAAGGACTAATACGATCGATGCCTGCATGACTCACAGCCTGCCGTCATCTGTTGTGCATCCGGCCATCATGAAGACATATCACCAGAGATCCAACATCAACCCTTATAATTTAATGAAGTGGTAGCGCAAGCGAGCATTTTCAACCTGTAGGCAGAAAATTTCATTTCGCAATAATCACGAGTGACGACTATCACAATTTATTTACTTTATTAATTACACATCTTCATTGAGTGATCGAAACTACGCTTTTGGGATTCTATACAATATATCATCACCCCAGCGGAGGCAGTTATGGTCAATCGTTCTGCGACTGTTGCCTGTGGTGATACATTTTGTGGTAACACCATCGTGATAATAACTCGCATTTATTGGCACGATTATTTGTTAACACGCTTTTTTGTTAACACCAAGGTGGTTAGCAAAACGCGTTCTCATCAAGTTGCAGGATTCAAGAGAAGGCTCTCATGTCAGACAACATCCGTATTGAAGAAGACCTGTTAGGTACCCGTGAAGTTCCCGCCGATGCCTACTATGGCATTCACACCCTGCGGGCAATTGAAAATTTTTACATCAGCAACCACAAAATCAGCGATATCCCCGAATTCGTGCGTGGCATGGTGATGGTCAAAAAAGCCGCTGCCCTGGCAAACCGCGAGCTGAAAACCATTCCCCGCCCAATTGCCGATACTATTATCCGTGCCTGCGATGAAGTGTTGAACAACGGCAAATGCATGGATCAGTTCCCGGTTGATGTGTATCAGGGCGGCGCGGGCACCTCGGTGAACATGAACACCAACGAAGTGCTGGCCAATATTGGCCTGGAGCTGATGGGCCATAACAAAGGTGAATACCAGTATCTCAACCCTAACGATCATCTGAACAAGTGCCAGTCCACCAACGATGCCTACCCCACCGGCTTTCGTATTGCGGTGTACAGCGCCATCCTGACGCTGGTAGAGGCTATCACCCAGTTGGCGGATGGC